>URZF01000184.1 GCA_900552255.1 uncultured Eubacteriales bacterium
TTTAAAATTTTTATTTACAACGATTGCTTTTTACGGTATTCTGTATAAAGAATAGACAGCAAAAAATCAGTACAATCTGTATGTTAAACGAGGATATATGTGTAAAAAAATCTCAATCGGCAAGGAAAAATACGGCGCCGTTTGGCTTGCGCCCATGGCGGGTATGAGCGATGCGGCGTTTCGGCGCATCTGCAAGGCACACGGCGCCGATTATATGACAACGGAAATGGTATCCGCAAAGGCGCTCTGCTACGGCGACAAAAAAACGCCGATGCTCGCCCGGATCCGTCCTGACGAGATGCCCTGCGCGGTCCAGCTTTTCGGAAGCGAGCCGGAAACCATGGCAAAGGCTTCGGGAATCCTGCTGGAGCTTTCCGCCAAAAACGGCACGATGCCCGCCGCCGTCGATATCAACATGGGCTGCCCCATGCCGAAGGTCGTCAAATGCGGAGACGGAAGCGCGCTGATGCGGGAGCCGGAGAAGGCTTCCCGCATCGTAAAGGCGATGACCGCGGTATGCGGCGAGACCCCCGTCACGGTCAAGCTTCGCCTCGGCTGGGACGAGCATTCGGTCAACGTCGTCGACATGGCCAAAAGGATGGAGGCGTCCGGCGCCGCCGCGCTCTGTATCCACGCGCGCACCCGCGCCGAGCTGTATGCTCCCGGGACACATCCGGAATATATCCGCGCAGTAAAAAACGCCGTGAAAATTCCCGTCATCGGAAACGGCGATATCTTCACCGCGAAAGACGCGATAAGGATGCTTCACGAAACCGGCTGCGACGGCGTTGCCGTCGCGCGCGGCGCGCTTGGCAATCCATGGTTGTTCGAAGAAATCCATGCCGCGCTTGCCGGCACCCCATACACGCCGCCGTCCCCGGAAGAACGGCTCAAAGAAGCTCTGCTGCATTTTTCCTACATGCTTCAGGACAAGGGAGAACGCGTCGCCGTCTCGGAAAGCCGCGCCGCCATCGCCTATTATACCCGAGGCATGGACGGTTCCGCGCATGTGCGCGGGCAGATGAACACGGCGTCCACCGCCGAGGAAATCGTCAGGATCCTGACGGATTACATGCGAAAAATGCAGCCGGAGGAATAGAGTGCATCATGAAAAAATCCACAAAAATCGCGTTCTTCGGGGACAGCGTCACCGAGGGCTGCTTTGAAATCTATCCCTGCTCCTACGGCTTTGAAACCGTAAAACGTCCGGAGGACGGCTATGCCGTCAAAACGATAAAAGCCCTCCGGCAAAAGCACGGAGAGCTCAGCTTTGAATATGAAAATTTTGCCAAACGCGGATATTCCGCCCATACGGCGCGCTCACAGCTCGGCACGCTCATGCTGTCCGCGGCCGATATCGCGGTGCTCTGCTTCGGACTGAACGACGCGCTGCATCCGGAGGAACGCTTCGGAACGGCGCTCGCCGACATGTTCGCAAAGCTGAAAAGCACGATTCCAACCGTCGTTTTCATGACGCCGAATATGATGAACACCTATCTCCACCCGCAAACGCTTCCCTGCGCCCGCAAGGTCGCGGAAAAAACGATGGCGGCGCAGACGGACGGAAAATTCGACCGCATGATGGAACGGGCAAAGCTTCTGTGCACGGAAAACGGCATCGTCCTCTGCGACGCCTATGCGCACTGGAAAGCGATGTATGCGTCGGGAATCGATACAACGGAGCTCCTTGTCAACAGAATCAACCATCCGACAGCGGAGATGCACGACGTATTTGCGCAAATGCTGACGAACGTGCTCGAAGGCATCTGACGCTCAATCCTTCTTTTCTCTCTTCTCGAGCATGTCGAAAAACAGACTGCCCAAAATGGAAAGCAGCAGGCTGAGTCCGACCCGGTCCAGCATCAGACTGATCGTATCGATATTCACAGCGATTTCATATGTATCCTTCCCGGCGACAAACACCGCGGTAAAAAGCGCCTGTACCAGCACGATCGGCAGCGTGATCAGCAGCAGCTTTTCCGCGCGTGCGCCAAGCTTCGGACATCTCATGCTTTTTTTCTTTCTTTTTTCCATGATCCTTCTCCAAAAATACAAATTATCATAAAATTCTTGAGGCTTGTTTTTCATTCAAATTATACGGTATTCTTTCGGATTTGTCATCGGTTTCTTTTTGGCAAATATGGCAGATTCCTCATTTTATCCGCACAATGTGGCTGCATGCTTACAAAATAGGAATACATTCCCTTTTCACTTTCCAAATTTTATGAAAAATTTTCCGAATAACGATTTACATTTCAAAAACGATGTGATATAATAATGGAGAAGATATCAAATTCAGTTCGTGGAGGCTGCTTATCTTGAAATGTCCCGTCTGCGGATACACCGAAAGCAAGGTGATCGATTCCCGCCCGACAGAAGAGGGCTCCAGCATACGCCGCAGACGAGAATGTCTGTCATGCCAAAATCGTTTCACCACCTATGAGGTGATCGAAAGTCTGCCGCTTATCGTTGTAAAAAAGGACAATACCCGCGAGGTCTTCGACAAATCGAAGCTGCTCGCCGGCGTTATGAAGTCCTGCTATAAATGCCCGGTCACCATGTAGCAGATGGAAAATCTCGCCTCCGAAATCGAGACCGAGCTTCAAAATTCACTCACTCGCGAGGTTTCCTCCAAGCGCATCGGCGTGCTTGTCATGGAAAAGCTGAAAGCGATCAACGATGTGGCATATGTGCGCTTTGCCTCTATTTACAGGGAATTCAAGGACCTCGAAACTTTCATGCGCGAGCTGGAAGTACTGAAAAACGAAAAAGAACAAGGCCTGAAATAGAATCCCGGTTTCTTTCATCGATACCGCAATCAACGGCGGGACGCTTCCGCCGTTTTTATATAGATAACATCATTTTTGAAAGGATACCTGGTATGATTTCTATCAAGGAAACCACTTATAAAAATTTCGGAACATGCCTTTCCATCGCCAATGATTCCATGGAGATTTATGTCACCATCGATATCGGTCCCCGCATCATCAAATGCAATCTCTTGGGCAAGGAAAACCTCATGTTCGAGGACATCGAACGCAAAAAAGCGGAGGATATTTCCTCCGTGTTCGGCGAGGGAAAATTCTGGTACATCTACGGCGGTCACAGAATGTGGCTGTCCCCTGAAAAATATCCCGAAACATACTATCCCGACTGCGAAAAGGTCGTCTATTCCGTCAATCAGACGGGCGCCGTTTTCGACCCGCCTGTCCAAGCCGTTACCGGACTGCTCTTAGATTCCTTCACTTCTGCGGAATCTACGATTTCTTTTTCCAGTTCGCTCATGGTAATATCCTTGCCTTTCGTT
>URZF01000185.1 GCA_900552255.1 uncultured Eubacteriales bacterium
CAAAAAGGTGCTTGGCGTACCATCCAAAAACCTCGATACTTTTTTTACGGACGAAAAGACAACAGTGCAGCTTTTCTTAGATAAAAGAGCCGATGGTGATTTTGCGGTGCTTGAGGGCGTGATGATGCGCAGCGGAGAAAATCTCGCGGTTTCCGTGAGGTCGATGGACGGCACCATCCGCACAAAGACCTCTAAATTTGTGTCCGCAAGGCAAAAGCATAAGCCCTTGGGCTGGCCGCTTATCCGCGGCGTGGTTTCCTTTATCGAATCGATGAAAATGTCCTTTTCCACCATGAACGATTCCGCGAATATGCTTGGAATCGAGGAGGAAGAGGGAAAATTTGAGAAGTGGCTGAAAAAGAAGTTCGGAAAATCCGCGCTCGATGTTTTGATGCCGGTTGCCATTGTTCTCGGCGTGCTTCTTGCGGTCGCCATTTTCATTTTCTTGCCGACATGGCTCGGAAAGCTCATCGGCGGTGCGCTTGGAGGTGAGCTCGGCATTTGGAAGAGCGCGGTCGAGGGCGTGCTCAGGATCATCATCTTCATCGGCTATATGCTGCTGGTGTCTCTCATGCCCGATATCCGCCGTACCTTTGAATATCACGGCGCGGAGCACAAATCCATCTTTTGCTATGAAAGCGGGGAAGAGCTGACGGTGGCGAACGTCAAAAAGCAGAGGCGCTTCCATCCGCGCTGCGGCACGAGCTTCATGTTCGTCATGCTGCTTATCGGCATTATCATCGGATTTTTCATCCCGTTTGAGAATATATTTGCGAGAACCGCCTGCAAGCTTTTGCTGCTGCCGCTTACGGTCGGGATCGGCTTTGAATTTTTGATGTACGCCGGCAAGCATGACAATCTCTTGATCCGGATTCTTTCCGCGCCGGGGCTTTGGATGCAGCGCATTACCACCCGCGAGCCGGACGAAAGTCAGATCGAGGTGGCGATCGCCTCCCTGAAAAGCGCGATGCCGGATGAATTTCCGTCGGAAACGTCGGCGGAGCCGACAGAATCCGAAGCGTCCTCCGATATTCCGGAGGCGGGTCCCTCGCCGGAGAGTGCCGGCGCATGACGGCGGGCGCTCTTTACCGCCGGCTGCGGGAGGAGCTTTCTCCGGTGTGCGGGGAGTTTGCGGACTATGAAGCCCGACAGATTTTGGAGCATGCTTTGGCGCTTGCGCCGCAGGCGCTTCCGTTGAAGCTGATGGAGCGGGAGCCTTTGCCGGAATCCGTTTGCCGCAGGATCGATGAGATTCTGCTTCGCCGGCAAAAGCGAGAGCCTCTTGCCTATATTTTGGGCGAGACATGGTTTTGCGGACAAAAATTCCATGTGACGCCGGATTGCCTGATTCCGCAGGCGGATACCGAGCTTATCTGTGAAAGCGTCATCGCGCTTGCGCCCGCGGGCGCAAGGGTCACCGATATTTGTACGGGAAGCGGCTGCATCGCACTGTCGGTTTTGGCGGTCAGGCGGGATGCTTCGGCCGTCGGCTACGATATTTCGGACGGCGCTTTGGCGGTGGCGCGGGAAAATGCACGCAGAATGGGACTTTCCGAGCGGTTTTCGCCGGTGCGGGCGGATGTTTTCGCCGGGGATTTTATGGAGGGAGACGGGCTTTTTGATGTCATCGTTTCCAATCCTCCGTATGTGGCCTCCGCCGTGATTCCGACGCTTTCACCGGAGGTGCGCGCGGAGCCGGTCATCGCGCTCGACGGCGGTGCGGACGGTCTTCGGTTTTACAGGAGACTTCTCGACGTATGTCCCCGGCATGGGAAGCGCGGCGGTTATCTCGTCTTTGAAATCGGGTACGACCAGCGTGAAGCGGTCGGCGCACTCTGCCGTGAAAGAGGGCTTGTGTGCGAGTTTTCGCGGGATTTCGGCGGCAACGACAGGATGTGCGTCATCTCTTTATCATGACGGCGGCTTGATTTTTCCTCATATCATGATTTTTAGGAGGGCTTTTTATGAAAACCATTCATTCCAATGACGCTCCGGCAGCGGTCGGACCTTATTCGCAGGCGATCGACTGCGGAGACTATATATTTCTGTCCGGACAGCTTGGGCTGGATCCCAAGACGGGCGCGCTTGCCGGCGCGGATGTGGGCGCTCAGGCGAAACAGGCGTGTGAGAACATAAAAGCGATTCTTACCGCGGCGGGGCTCGGCTTCGAGCATGTGGTGAAAACCACCTGCTATCTTGCCGATATGGCGGATTTTGCCGCTTTCAACGAGGTATATGCGGCATATTTCATCAGTTTGCCGGCGCGTTCCTGCGTGGCGGTAAAGAGCTTGCCAAAGGGCGGGGCTTGCGAGATCGAGGTCCTTGCGAAGAAATGACTCGCTGAGAATTTATAAGAAAGAAAGCACCGTGTCCGGTGCTGTGTGCGAAACCATTTTGCCTGCACATCGCTTCGGCGGATGCGCAGGCTTTTTCTTTACAGAAATTGCCGTATTGAAATTTGCCGCCGGCAAATTCGTGGGACGAGGAACAGTCTATTCTTTCCTTGTATTCTGAGGAAACTTTCACTTTTTACAGCCTGCTGATGAGAGCTACCGTGATATCTCTTACGATTGCCGCTGCCGTTTGACAGTTCTTTTCAAAATTGTCGGTTCCGCTATGGGCGGCGGTGTCGGTAATGCTTCTGATGGAAATGAACGGAATATCGAACACGTAGCAAACGTGAGCGATGCCTGCGGTCTCCATATCTACGCTGAAAGGGGCGTATTTGTCGTTGATCTCTTGTCTATTTTTGGTGTCGATAAAGGCTTCTCCCGTGACCATTCTGCCCCAATATACTTTGTAATTGCTGTTTAATGAGCTTACGGCTTCTTTGGATCGTTCAAGCAGCTTTGCATCGGCATAAAAAAATTCGGTCTCCATCCACGGATGGAAGGCCGTCAATATATCCGGGGAAACATCATGATATGCCGCCTCCGTGGAAATGACGGTATCGAATATTTCCAAGCAAGGATTCATCCCGCCGGCTGTTCCTGAATTGATGACGGCGTCGACCTTGAATGTATCGATAAGGATTTGTGCTGCAATCGCCGCATTTACTTTGCAGGCTCCGGAAAATACCGCGACAACATCGATATTCTCTATTTTTCCGCAGTAAAAAGTCAACTTTGCTTTTTCCAAAGCGGTGCGGCATCGCATGGAAGAAAGAAATGGCGTAAGCTCGTCATCACCCGCGCATAAAATACCTGCTTTCATATTCTGTCCTCCGTTTTTTCTATT
>URZF01000186.1 GCA_900552255.1 uncultured Eubacteriales bacterium
GCTTTCGTGAAAAATTGCAGAAAATCAGAAAATAAGTATCGATTTTCCAGCAAATCTATGGTAAAATAACCATGTCCAGTTATGCCGACGGCAAACGCATAACAAATCCATATCAAAACGGAGCTTATATATGAAAACAGCAAGAAAAATCTTCACTTTTTTCCTCTGTATGCTGCTTATGTGCGCCGCTCTGCTGCAAATCACGGCAACTTCCCCCGAAATGCCGGAAAAGACGGCCACCATTTTGTTTACCCACGATATGCACTCGCATTTCCTTCCGGTCAAAACGGAAAACGGCGGAGAATCCGGCGGCTATGCAAGACTCTATACCCTGCTCGAACGGGAGCGCGCGGCATCCCCCGGCGCCATCACCCTTGACGGCGGCGACTTCTCTATGGGCTCGCTTTTCCAAACAATCTATGCGACCGATGCTGCGGAGCTTCGGATCCTCGGCGATCTCGGTTATGACGCGGTGACGCTCGGCAATCACGAGTTCGACTTCCGTCAAAGCGGACTCACGGAGATGCTGACAAATGCGCTCCGCTCCGAAGACACGCTGCCGCCGATCGTCCTTGCCAATTATTTTCCGCATAAGGAGGGAGACGAGGACTTCACGGAATCCGACGCTGCCGCATGGCAGGCTTATGAGGATTACGGAATCCGCGATTATATCATGATCGAAAAAGAGGGCGTCCGTTTCGCGGTTTTCGGTATATTCGGAGAGGAAGCCGACGAGGATGCGCCGATGTCCGGCATGGTTTTTGAGGATCCGGTCACGGCGGCTGGGCGCGTCGTCGCCGCTATTCAGGCAAACGAAACATATGACTTCATCATCTGTCTTTCCCATTCCGGCACCTCCGAAAAGCTCTCGGATTCCGAGGATGTAAAGCTCGCCAAGGCCGTCGACGGCATCGACGTCATCGTGAGCGCCCATTCCCACACAACGCTGACGGAGCCTATCTCCGTGAACGATACCCTGATCGTCTCCTGCGGCTCCTACGCGCAGAATCTCGGTGTGCTGAAAATCGCCCGCAGCGCAAACGGAAAGGTCAAGCTTCTGTCCTATGAGCTGATTCCGGTCGATGAGACGGTGGAGGAAAACGCGGAGATCGCGGATATCATCGCCGGATACAAGGAGCTGGTATCCGAGCATTATCTGACAAATTACGGCATGACCTTCGACGAGGTGCTCGCCGTTTCTCCGTTTGATTTCGACGAGGTCTACGGCGCCCAAGCAGACAAGGCCATCGGAAACCTTATCGCCGACGCCTATTGGTATGCGGTAAAGGAAGCGGAAGGCGACGATGCGGAGCCGCTCGCCTTTACGATGAACGCCGCCGGTGTCATTCGAGGCACCTTCCCCGCCGGAGACATAACGGTAAGCGACGCTTTCAACGTGCTGTCTCTCGGCGTCGGCGCGGACGGCACGCCCGGCTATCCGCTCGTCTCTTTCTATCTCACCGGACGCGAAATCAAAGACGGCTTCGAGGTCGATGCCTCCGTCACGCCGCTGATGCCGGCGGCACAGCTATACGGACGCGGCATGTACTGGAAATACAACACAAGCCGCATGATCTTCAACAAGGTCGTCGAAGGAGGGCAAACGCTTGAGGACGGAACCGTGATTCCGCTTGAAGACGACAAGCTTTATCGAATCGTCACAGGCCTCTACTGCTGTCAGATGCTTTCCACCGTCAACGCGAAATCCTTCGGGATCCTCAGCATCACACCCCGCAACGCGGACGGCAGCTTTGTCACCGATTATGATTCCTTGATCCTCCACGACAAGGACGGAAACGAAATCAAGGAATGGTATGCACTCGCATCCTATCTCAAAACCTTTGAGAAGAACGAGGACGGCATCCCCGTCGTCCCTGAATCCTACTCCTCGCCGGAAGCACGCAAGGTCGTATATGCCAGCATGAATCCGTATGAGCTGCTCCGCAGCGCCAACATCTTCACATGGGCGGTCATCCTGATTGCAGCTCTCATCATCGCCGTCATCGTGCTTATCACCGTAAAAATTGTGAGAAAAAAGAAAAAACGCCAAGCCGGCAAAGCCTAAATAAAAAATACCGGACAGAGAAAATCTCTGTCCGGTATTTCATTTTTTCATGATACGCTCACCGTTTCCGTCTCCTCGGCCTGCGGCGCTACCGCGGCGGGTTTCTTCTTCTTTCTCGGCTTCCAGTGATATACGAACGGATAAACGACCGCGCACACGGCAAGTCCCGCAAAAACGTCGATGACGGAATGCTGTCTCAAAAACACGGTCGAAATGCTGATGAGAACGGTGAGAACGCCAAAGACAATCCGCCAATACCATTTTCCGAAGCGTTCGCTGTGCCACGCGGCGAAAAACACGGCAAAGGAGCCTATCACATGCAGAGACGGACAGACGTTGGTATTGGTATCGAAATTATAAAGGTAAAAGGCGATGTCGATAAGGAAATTGTCCCGTCCGATTTCCTCCGCCGTCTGCGGACGGAGCTCCTGCATATTCGGGAAAACGGCATAAATAAGACAGGTGATGCTGTATGTAATGATGATAAACCACATATATTTTTTGAAAGTCGGAATCTCAAAAAACATGGAATATAAAAGCATTCCCGCAAGAAACACAAACCACAGATAATACGGAATGATGAAAAGCTCGCAGAACGGGATCAGGTCGTCAAGCGGGCACCATATCGCATAATAGGTGATTTCATGTCCAAAAAGCCCTGCAAGCCATGGCAGCCCTCGCTCCAAAAAAGCGAATGCCAGTCCGTAGATCGGCCAAAAAAGAAGTAACCACAGATGCGAAAATTCAGGGGTGTTGAGCTTATGAAATCTAAATTTACGATAATCTACCATTCCGTTCCGAAACCTCCGAGAGTACGTAGCCGCCTATTTTTTCCGCCGCATATCCCGCGAAGGATCCACGAAGCGCCAAAGAAAGTTTTTCCGCTTTTGCCGAATCGGTGAGAAGAAGATTTACCTGAGAGATCAGCCCCTCTATCGTCTCCTCCGTCACGGCAAAGCCGTTTTGAATAAAAAATTCCATATTTTTGCTTTCACAGCCCGGGACCGCATCGATGAGCACCATCGGCAACCCCTTGGTCGCGGCCTCCGTAGAGCTTAGGCCGCCCGGCTTTGTCAAGATCACCGATGCTGCGTCCATATACAGGCTGATTTTCCGGGTAAAGCCCACGACAAACACATTCGGTATATCGCGAAATTTTCCGAATTTC
>URZF01000187.1 GCA_900552255.1 uncultured Eubacteriales bacterium
GTTCCGGCGATTCAAATTTATTATAATAGCAAGGGGAGGCGATGATTATGTCGAATACATATGAGCTTCACGAGAGAATTGAAGAGCTTCTTTCGGCAAAGGAATTCAAAAAACTGAAGGAGCTCTTTCTGCATGAGAATCCGGTCGATGTTGCGGAGGCGCTCGACGGGTTTTCCGAAAAAGAGGTGTCGATCGGTTTCCGGCTGCTGTCCAAGGAGCAGGCGGCGGAGGTCTTTGTCGCAATGGAAAGCGATACGCAGGAGATGCTGATCACGAGTTTCAGCGACAAAGAGCTTGGAGAGATTGTAAATGAGCTTTATCTCGATGATACCGTCGATATCGTCGAGGAGATGCCGGCCAACGTCGTGGCGCGGATTTTAAAAAGCACGGATCCCGAGACGCGGCGGCTCATCAATGAGCTTCTGTTATATCCTGAGGACAGTGCCGGCAGCATCATGACGCCGGAATATGTCAGCCTGAGGCGGAATATGACGGTCGGCGAAGCGTTCGACAAGATCCGCACGGAGGGTGTGGACAAGGAAACGATCTACACCTGCTACGTCACAGAAAACAGGAGGCTTGTCGGAATCGTATCCGCCAAGACGCTGATGCTTTCGGATCGAAACACAACGGTCGGAGATATCATGACGGAGGATTTTATCGCCGTGAAGACCACGGACGACAAGGAATATGCGGCGTCTCAGATCAAAAAATACGGATTCCTCGCCATACCGGTGATCGACGGAGAGGAGCGCCTTGTCGGGATCGTCACGGTCGACGACGCGATCGATGTCATCGAGTCGGAGGCTACGGAGGACATCGAGCAGATGGCGGCGATTCTGCCGTCGGAAAAGCCATATCTGAAAACGGGCATCTTCCGGTCGTGGGCGTCGCGTATCCCGTGGCTGCTGCTGTTGATGGTATCCGCGACGTTCACCTCGAAAATTCTGTCCGCATATGAAAGTGCGCTTGCCGCCTGCGTCGTGCTGACAGCGTTCATTCCTATGATCATGGATACGGGCGGGAACGCCGGCGGACAGGCGTCCGTCACTATCATCCGCGGTCTTTCTCTCGGAGAGATCGGCGTTCGTGACGCGCTGCGCGTCGTCTGGAAGGAGCTGCGCGTTTCACTGCTTTGCGGGATCTCTCTTGCACCGGTGGTTTTTCTCAAGGTCATGTATATCGACGGGCTTTATGCGGAGCCGGACGGCGTTACCATTTCTCTTGTCGTTGCGGCGACGCTTTTGTTTGTCGTTGTGATTGCGAAGCTCGTCGGCTGTCTTCTGCCGCTGGCGGTCAAAGCCGTGCGGCTGGATCCCGCTGTCGTCGCGAACCCGTTTATCACGACGATCGTGGATGCGCTTGCTTTGATGGTGTATTTCGCGCTTGCCTCGCATTTTATTCCGGCGCTTATGGCGGGATAACACAGCCAAATAAAGAAAAAATCCCTCAGAAGTTATCCTTTTGAGGGATTTTTTGACTTGATGTCCACGATAACAAGCTCCGGCGGATTGAATACGCGCGGCAGCTCGTTGCGGCACAATCCGCGGCTGACGATCATTGTGACGTCGTTTCCCAGCCGATAGCAGCCGCCGGCGTATTTCGGGAAAAGCCCTTGATTGGGCGCGTAAAGTCCGTTGATAAGATAGGGCACGCGCACCTGTCCGCCGTGCGCATGGCCGCACAGGACAAGCTCGAAGCCGCTTTCGGCATAAGCTTCCGTCCGTTCCGGACGGTGACAGAGTAGAATACGGTAAGCATTCTCATTTTCCGCAGCAGCCCGGCCGCATTCCGCGAGCTGCTTTTGCCAGCCGGCAGGGCTGTTTTTGGGAAAGCCTGCGGGATCATCGACGCCGGCGATGAGGATATTTTGCCGGGCAAGCTTTGCGGCCGTGCCCTCCAAAACGGTGATGCCGTAGGAGCGGATCATTTTTTTAATAGTATCGATTTTGCCTGACCGGAACTCGTGGTTCCCGGTCACATAATAACACGGAAATTGCTTGCCAATGCCTGCAAAGAGGCATTTTGCACCGATCGCCGTCCTTCTGTCGTCCACGATGTCGCCGACAAGAAGAACCGCGTCCGGCTGCTCGTTCTCCACGGCGCGGAGCAGCTTTTCCTGCTTATTTCCGTAAAGGGTGCTGTGCAGATCGGTCATAACCGTAAGTTTTACTGGCTCTGTGATTTTGTCGGATTGCAGAGCGTAGTGCCTTATGGAAAGATTTTCCTGAAGCGCGACCGCGCCGACGGCAGTGAGCGCCGCCGCTGCGGAAAGACCGATCCATATTTTATTTCTGTATTTCATATCAAAATCCTTTTTGCGTATTCAGGGATTGTCTCTGACGCTGTGATAAAAATCGAGCGTGGAAAAATTCCGCTCCAAATGGCAGAGCAGATATTTTTCGCAGACGGCGGAAAAGTCCCGCTGCGCGTCATCTTTCAGCTCGAAAGCGAAGATGCGCTCGAGCCGCGCATATACGGCGTATCGCATCGCAGCGAATACGGAGGGGGAAAGCAGAGAAATGAGCTGCCCCGTGTGATAGATGGAATCTGCCTCGCTTTGCTTTGAGGCAGCGGCAGAAAGCGAGCTTTCCGCCGTGCGGAAGCAGTCCTCGCAGCGGAAAATGCCGCCCGATATGTCGAAATAATAGGTTTCAAGCTCGGATTTGCCGCATCCCGCGCACGCGACAAGGTCGGGACGAAAGCCGGCTTCCGCCGCCGCGCGAAGCTCGAATACGGCTTTAATCTGCTCCATCGGCTTGATTTTATTCGCAATGGCGTGAAAACAGTTGAGCAGAAGCCGCAGAAGCGTTTCCTCATTTTGTTCTTCGAGCGCGATATCCGCGGCGATATCCGCGAGGTATCCGGCCAGAGCCGCGCCCGCGAGCGTGTCGCGGATGTGATAAAAGCTTTCGATCAGGTCGCCGCTTCGTATGTAATATGTGCTTGCAGACTTGTAGAGCGTCATTTCCGAGTAGGAAAAAAGCTGCGTCGGCGTGAAAAGGGGGCTTTTCAGGCGCTTTGCGCCTCTTGCAAAAACAGAGATTTTGCCGTGGCCGGAGGTAAGCACCGTCATGATTTTGTCGTAATCGCCGATGGGCGTTTCTCTGAGGATGACGCCGCTTATGGTTTCGATCATGAAAAACCTCCTTTTGGTGCTTTTCTCCTTAGTGAGAAAAGTACATATCTTCTCCTTTGGAAAGGAGAAACGTGTC
>URZF01000188.1 GCA_900552255.1 uncultured Eubacteriales bacterium
GGCTGTTTCGGTACAAACGAACGACCAGGACTGGCACATCATGTCCGTTCCTAACTTTTGGACACCTATCCGCATCTGGCTGCATGGCGAAACGATGCCCTCTCCTACCGGTGCACAACCCAAAGGTGTGTCGGACACCTACTACCAACAGGAAACCGACCGCTGTGAAAACTATACATTCGATTATCGCCGGGTGAAATATGCCTGGTACCGTCAATGGCTGGAACTGCCTGCCAATGTGGAAGGCAAGAATATGACGCTGACCTTCGACGCAGTCTCCAAAATTGCCGAAATCTATATCAACGGTGAGCTTGCGGCGGTTTTATCGGAGCGTTCTTACATTTTTGATAAGTCCTATGAGGTTTTCGATATTTCCTCCTATCTTAAAGCAGGGAAAAATGCCGTCGCCGTCGCGGGCATTGAAACCGGAGAGTTGGTGCGCACCGGTTTTGCGCTTGAAATCCGCGGCACGGATACGCTTTTTGTCAGCGACGGCTCTTGGGTATGCCGGAAGGATACGTCCGTAAACACGGGCGCGGACTATTATATCTGCGGCACGGAGGAAAGAATCACGGCGGAGGATATCGTTCAGGGCTTTGCCGAGATCGGATTTGACGACTCGGCGTGGGAAGGCTGCGAGGTCATCGGGAATGAACTGCTCCACGCGCCGTATGACCGTTTCCATCAAAGCATGATACGGGAGCAAACCGCGGATATACATGCGCCTGAAAAGTTGTCGGCGCTTCTGTCGGCGAGAACGCCTGCCGGATACAACATGCGGCTCGGTCCCTCCCCTCAGGGCATCACCTGTGCGATGACGACATTTGTTTTGGATGGAGAATCCGCTTTTACCTTTGTCACGCATGGCGGGATCCGTGAAATTTCCATCGACGGCCGACTCATCGGCCAGAATCGTGCCCTGACGCTTTCCGGCGGCTCTCATTTCATGGTTCTTGCGTTTTCGGGGACCCCGGATATTTTGATCAAAACCGAGAGCGATGTCGTTTTTGCATCTCCTTTGAAAGACGGCTCCCCATTTGCGGCATATCTAATACCGACAGCTCCCGTGCGGTATCCTTGGAATGAATTCCGGGGAAGAAGCGCTGCGGATGATTTGGTTGACAAAATAATGACGTCGAAATCCTTTGACATGCTCTCGGAGGATATCAAGGCAAAGCTTGTCAGTATGGATTACACGGCGCCGGATTCCGCACTGCATGAGATAATATCGCGGGATATGCTGCTTCCGCCCGACGGCTGTGCGGAAGAAAGAATCCGGAACAATATGTCCCTTATTCCGACGGATAAGGTCTTGGGATTCAAAAATGGGGAAGAACCCTTTACCGACTTCAATAAGACCGTCATCCCATCGAACGGAAACATGTTTCACTTTATTTTGGATTTCGGCACGGAGCAGGTCGGACAGCTTGCATTTTCTCTTGACGCGCCGGCCGGCACGGTCGTCGATATCCACGCATTTGAAATGATGACTGATAACGGCATCAAATATATGGGCGGCTTTCAGACGCTGCGCTATGTATGCCGCGAGGGAGCACAGCGGTTCCGTTCACGCAGAAGGCGCGGTTTCCGCTATCTTTCCGTCTATGTTTACGGTCATGACAGGGATGTTATGTTTGATTATATCCATGTTCTGGAAACGAGATATCCGACGCGCTCCTGTGATTTTGACTGCTCGGACGAGACGCTCTGCCGGATTTACGATATGTCCGTTCGGACGGCCGAGGTCTGTATGCTCGATCTCTATGTGGACTGTCCCGGCTATGAGCAGAATCCGTGGACGGGAGACGCCCGTGTTACCGGACTTGTCAATCTCTTGAATTTCGGCGCGTTTGAATTTGACGCGCAGTATCTGCGCCTGATCGCAGAATCGATTGAGGACGGCGTCTGCCGCATCTATCGGACGAATAATCCGCGGTATAAGTCCGGCATGTATCTGCCGTGCGCCTGCTTTCCCACCTTTCCGGAGGGCTGTATTCCGATTTGGTCTTTTATGTGGTTTTTACAGGTATGCGATCATTATGACTGTACCGGGGACAAGCGGCTTTTGTCGGACATTTTCTATGCGGTCCGTGAAACTTTTGCGCGCTGTGAGAAAATGACAAACGACCGCGGGCTTTTTGATATGCAGGGCGCGTGGAATCTCATCGAATGGGCGAACAACGATCTTTCCTTCTATGGTGAGGTGACGGCTAACAACGTGATGCTCTCTTATTGTCTTGGAAAAGCGTCCGAGATCGCAGAGGTTTTGGGAGAAACGGCGCTTTCCTCGCATTACCGCGAGATGTCGCATCGATATCGCGAGGCCGTCAACCGTTTCTGCTGGGACGATGAAACGTTGGCGTATGTGGATACCGTGCGGGATGAATATGCTTACGGGCGGTACTGCGAATATATGGATTCACGCGGAATGGAGAAGATTCCGTATGATGTATTTGCCTCTCAGGTGCGTGTCAGCGTTCAGAGCAATACGATGGCGCTGCTTTATGACTGTGTTCCCGAGGACAGACGCGAATCGGCGGCAAGATTTTTGATAGACAATATCCAAACGGGGCGCTATGTCGCGGGAACGCCGGCAAACCGTACCTTCGGTTCGCCGTCCGAGGAGGAAGCGCCGGGGGGATATGTCCATATCGGTTCGCCGTTTTTCCTCTTTTTTGCCCTGAAAGCACTGTATAAGCTTGGTTACGATTCTCTCGCGTTGAAAGCGCAGCACCGTGATTTTGGCGAATTTCTTCAGCGGGGACTCACAACCTGCATTGAAAATTTTATCAGCGGAAAGGACTGGCCGCGAAGCGTCGCGCATGCCTGGTCTGCATCCCCGGCGGTTTTTCTCATCTCCGAGGTGCTTGGCGTGAAGCCGGTAAAGCCCGGGTACCGTGAATTTACCGTCGCTCCCAAGACCGGGGAACTTGATTTTGCAAAAGGCTCCGTTCCGACGCCATTCGGGCCCATTCAGGTCGAATGGCGGAAAATGCCGGACGGAGGTATGGAGATTTCGTGCAGCGCACCGCCGGAATGCCGTAGAGTATAAAGGCTTGTATCACGATAATAAGGCATTTCCTTGTGAATTTTATGTAAAAAAACCATCCGCTTTGCGGGTGGTTTTTGTGATAATCAAAAACGATAAAAATACACCGTTTGATAAGCTGATTTTTATCATCTTTGAACATGGCTTATATCT
>URZF01000189.1 GCA_900552255.1 uncultured Eubacteriales bacterium
GAAAGCGGAATCGACTGTACGCTGGAGGGACGTGTAAAATCCGTTTACAGCGTTTACCGCAAGATGTTCAAGCAAAACAAAAGCTTTGATGAAATTTATGATTTTTACGCAATTCGTATCATTGTGGGAACAGAGCTCGAATGCTATACTGTGCTTGGTATTATCCATGATATGTATAATTCCATGCCAGGCCGCTTCAAGGACTATATTTCGATCCCGAAGCCCAACATGTACCGCTCCCTGCATACGACGGTTATCGGTCATGACGGTGTGCCGTTTGAGGTTCAGATTCGGACATGGGAAATGCATCAGGTCGCTGAAT
Organism: uncultured Eubacteriales bacterium; assembly: GCA_900552255.1. Lineage (GTDB taxonomy): Bacteria > Bacillota > Clostridia > Oscillospirales > CAG-272 > QALR01. The sequence continues at coordinate 323 of URZF01000189.1, forward strand.
ACGGTATCGCCGCGCACTGGAAGTACAAATCCGGGGATCGCGGCGATGCCGGTCTCGATAAAAAGCTCGAGTGGATCGCAAAGCTTGTTGAAAACGAATCCAGCACCGCCGATCCGGATGAATTTATCGACGCGCTGAAAATCGATATTTTCCAAGACGAAACTTTTGTTTTTACGCCTAAGGGCGATGTGGTGACGCTGCCGCAGAATTCAAACTGCATCGATTTTGCCTATCATATCCATTCCGAGGTCGGCAACCGCATGGTGGGCGCCAAGGTCAACGGAAAAATCGTGCCGATAGACCGCACGTTGGAGAATGGCGAGATCGTGGAAATTCTCACCTCGTCCGCGACAAAGGGGCCCAGCCGTAACTGGCTGAAAATCGTAAAAACCAGCGAGGCGAAGGCCAAAATCCGGCAGTGGTTTAAGAAAGAAAAGCGGGCGGAGAACATCGTCGCCGGTCATGACGAGGTCGTGGCGGAAATGAGAAAATATCCCGGTACGTTTACCGAGGAACAACTCAATACTATCGTTACCAATATCGCCGCACGAAACGGAATCGAGACTGCGGATGATCTGTTCAATATGATCGGTTACGGAGGACTTTCCGTCAGCAAGATATCGACTCGTCTGCGTGACGAATACGACAAGATCGTAACGCCGCCGGAGGAAACGCCCATTACCGATGTGTCGCAGATACAAACGGTCGACAAAAAACATGCTTCCGGCGAATACGGAGGCGTTATCGTCGACGGGCTCGAGGGCTGCCAGGTAAAATTCGCAAAATGCTGCAATCCTTTGCCGGGAGACAATATCGTCGGATTTATCACAAAAGGCTACGGAATTTCCGTTCACAAATGCGATTGTCAGAATATAATCAATAATACGGCTCAGAATAAGGACCGGCTCGTCAATGTGGAGTGGAGAGCGGTTTCCGGCGGACCGAAGGATGAGCAATATGAGGCCCTGATGCAGATTATCGCGGACGACAGGATTTCCATGCTGGCCGATATCAGCGGCGCGCTTGCCGATATGAGAGTATCGATCATGCAGATCAATTCCCAGAAAAAGGGAGTCGATCAAATGATGATCAATATCGGTGTTTCCTGTAAGAATCTCGCGCATTTCAACAGCATTGTTTCACGGATAAAATCGATCAAGGGCGTAAACGATGTACGCCGCGGATATGTCAAATAAACGGAGGATAAGATGCGGGCAGTTATTCAAAGAGTATCGTCGTCGAGTGTGATTTCCGACGGCGTTCCGACTGGCGCCATCGGACAGGGACTTATGATCCTTCTGGGCGTTTTCAAAGGGGATGAAAAGCTCGATGCAGAGCTTCTCGCCATGAAAATTGCGAAGCTTCGCATTTTCTCCGATGAAAACGGCAAGATGAATCGAAGTGTGCTCGATGTCGGCGGTGCGGCGCTTGTCGTATCCAATTTCACGCTTTGCGCAAGCTATGCGCACGGAAACCGCCCCGATTATATGAATGCCGAATCGCCGGAGCGCGCCTGCGAGCTATACGAGTATTTTGTCTCCCTGCTTCGTCAGGAAATCAAGGTGGAAACAGGGGTTTTTGGCGCTCATATGGCGCTTTCCATCGAAAACGACGGACCGATCACGATTGTCATGGACAGCGAAGTATTACGAAAAAAAGGAAAATAAAGCTTATGAAACTTCAGGTCAGCGGAAATATCAGCGAATACTATGTTCAAACGCTTTGCATGCTGTTTTTTCCGGGCGCAAAATTCTCGAAAACTGAAAGCGAAAGCGAAAACGCTCCGTCTGCCGAGGTGTCTGTTGCCGATGAAAGCGGCGGTCGCGTTATGGCTGTCGTGACGCTCACCCGAAACGGAAAGTCGGTGACGGTATCTCATTCCGAGCCGCGTGATGGGACGGAAAAAGTATCGGCGGAACGGATCGCCTGCGGAAAAGCGTTTTTGGAGGCCGGAAAAAAGCTGACGGGAATTACCCCTTCATGGGGGATTTTGACCGGTGTTCGTCCGGCAAAGCTCGCGATCGGCGGTCTTATCGAAGGGAAAAGCAAAACGGAAGTGCGCAGTTTTCTGACGAAAGAATATCTTGTCAATCCCAAAAAGGCCGCTCTTGTCACCGATATCGCAGCCACGGAAAAGAAGATCATTTCCCGCGTGTCAAAAAATTCTTGCAGCCTTTACATTTCCATTCCGTTTTGTCCCACGAGATGCAGTTATTGTTCATTCGTGTCATTTACCTCGGCAAAGCTTTTGAATCTTCTGGATTCCTATCTTGAACATCTCTGTTCGGATATCGCCTCTACGGTCGATATGATCCATAAACTCGGACTGACGATCTCGACCGTATATATCGGCGGCGGCACGCCGACCACCTTAAATACAAAACAGTTGGAGCTGCTTCTTGCCGCCGTGACATCGCGTGCCGATCCGTCCGCTCTTGAGGAATTTACAATGGAGGCCGGCAGACCCGATACCATTACGGAGGAAAAGCTAAAAATTATAAAGGACTACGGTGTAACGCGAATCAGCATCAACACACAGACGCTCAACAACGACGTACTGGAGCTCATCGGGAGAAAACATACCGCAGAGGATTTTTTCCGCGCGTTTGACATGGCGAGAAAAGCGGAGATCAAGCATATCAATACGGATCTCATTGCCGGTCTGCCGGGTGAGGGCTTCGGCAGCTTTTCCGAAACCATCGATGAAATTATCAGACTGCGTCCCGACAATTTAACTTTTCACACGCTTTGCATCAAGAAT
>URZF01000190.1 GCA_900552255.1 uncultured Eubacteriales bacterium
ATATCACCAATACAAAACCCCATTCAACAAATAGCATAAAAAACGGCTATCTCGCAGTTTTCTCGCAACTCTTATATCAAAAAAGCACATTGCGAGGTGATTGCAAAAACACAATTTTTTAAAAGTGGGGAATAAATGCTCCAAAACGAAAAAAAACGAAAGAAAAAAGCTCAAAATCAATGATTTTGAGCCAAAAGTGGCGGAGGGTGTGGGACTCGAACCCACGTGAGATTGCTCTCAAACGGTTTTCAGGACCGCCTCGTTATGACCGCTTCGATAACCCTCCATATTCAGTTTTTACTCCGTCTATCCCGCGTCCATAACTCGGCTGCCGTGCCCTCCCCAGCCGCATAGTCTCCTCGCGCGCAAATCTGCCGGGATTTGCTTCCGATTCTCCTTGCTTTGTGGGGTATCGCTTCGTGAAAACAGTCCGCCGGACTGTTTTCGCTTGCTCACCCGTTATGACCGCTTCGATACCTCTCCATATAAAACCGCCGCGGCAGCTTGTTTATGGTATCATATTTTCCGCGAAATGTCAACAGATAATTCGCTTTTTAAAGCAATCCGACCTTGTCGATAACCGTCGGAAACGTTCGGTAATCGTCCACCTTCACAAATCCGAAATCCGAGAGATAAACGGACTCATCGTTCCCGCCCGGTCCATAATCGTCACCGGCGAAGAGCACCTCCTCCGGAGAAAATCCGTATTCCCCGCAATATTTTTCAAGCGCATACCGCTTATCAAACGGCTTCGGCGCCATATCAAAGGAGGATGAGCCCCCGACGAACACATTATATTCGGGAAAAGTCCCGCAGACCTCCGCATAGATCGCACGGCGCTTTTTTCTGTCCGGATCAAACGCCAGCTTGTCCGCAAGCACCGCCGCCGTACCGAGGATCGGAAACGTGACGCAGCCGGAATCGTGATACTGCACGTTATCGCCCGCATAGCAGGTAAAGCCGTACCGTTCCCGAAGCATCGTGACCCGGCGCTCCACGCTTTCCCTGTCGCAGGGAACGATATGATTTTCCACAATATCCAGCGTCTTTTTCGCCGCATCATATTTGGCATACTGCATTCCGTAATTCCCGATCACATCGATCGGAAACCGCCCGAGCTGCTCAAAAATCCGGAAACAGCCGCCGGCTCCCACCATCAGAAGCCGATATTTCCGGGACAGCGCCGTCAGCACCGCCAAATTTTCCGGAGCCAAAGGCGTTTTATGCTGTGTCAAGGTACCGTCCAGATCAAATGCAATCAGTTTTATCATGATTCTGTCTCCAAAAGAAAAAATTCCGCAGGATTTCATATGGCACGCCGTATTCTGACGGGCAAAATATCCGCGGGAATATTATAAGGATATTCCCAAATCATTCCATCGCGGCAACGGGCCCGTCATACACCGATTTTACAAATACCCCCGCAAGGCGGATCCCTGCGAGGGTATTTTATCATATCTTCCGCAAAAAATCAACCCTTTGCGCCAATCTGAACGCTCTTTCCGGCAAACGGACGCGGCTCCGTCATCCCCCGTGCGTCTAAAACATGCGCGAGCTCCTCTTCCGTCATGATGCCGTCGCGCAGGATGATTTCATGCACGGAAACGCCGGTTTTCAAGGATTCCTTTGCGATCTCAGCCGAGCGCTGATAACCGATATAAGGCGCCATCGCGGTGACGATTCCCGTGCTTGCCGCCACATTGGCCGCGCATTTTTTCTTATCCGCGCGAATGCCGATCACACAATTCTCCACAAAGGTATCGACCGCCGCCGTCATCGCGGAGATCGATTCAAACAGCTGATCGAACAGAACCGGCTCAAAGGCGTTCAGCTCGAGCTGTCCCGCCTCCGCCGCCGCGGCGACCGTCGCGTCATGTCCGATGACAAGGAAAGCCACCTGATTGACGACCTCGGGGATCACCGGATTGATTTTCCCCGGCATGATCGACGAGCCGTTCTGCTTCGCCGGCAGAACGAGCTCCCCGATCCCCGCGCGAGGCCCGCTTGAAAGCAGGCGCAGATCGTTCGCGATCTTGGAAAGATTGACGGCGCAGGTTTTCAGCGCGGAGGACACGGCGACAAAGCCGTCTAAATTCTGCGTGGCATCGATAAGATTTTCCGCCTGTCTGATTTCATATCCCGTGATGCCCGAAAGCACCTTCGTGATATTTTCAAGATACAAAGGATCCACGTTGATCGACGTCCCAATGGCGCTTCCGCCCAAATTGACGGCATGCATTTCCTTTTCCGCCGTCTCGATCCGGCCGATATCGCGGCGGATAACGGCGGCATAAGCCGCGAACTCCTGTCCGAGCCTTACCGGCACCGCCTCCTGAAGCTGGGTCCTGCCCATTTTGACAATGCCGTCGAACTCCTTGCTCTTCCCGTCAAAGGTCAGCGCAAGCATATAAAGGCTCGTCAGCAAAGGCTGAACAAGCTCGATGACCGTCATCTTCCCCGCCGTCGGGATCACGTCGTTTGTGGACTGCGCGTAGTTGACATGGTCGTTCGGATGCACAAGAGAATAGTCGCCGCGATGTCCGCCGAGGAGCTCCGCCGCGCGGTTGGCGATCACCTCATTGGCGTTCATATTCGCCGAGGTGCCGGCGCCGCCTTGAATCGCATCCACGATAAAGGCTTCCGAAAGCTCGCCGTCCAAAATCTCGTCGCATGCCGTGATGATGGCCTCCGCCTTATCGGGTTCGAGACGTCCGATTTTGGAATTGACGATCGCCGCGGCCTTCTTGATTTTCACGATATTTCCCACAAACATCGGATGAAGCCCGCGCCCCGTGATCCTGAAATTGCGGTAGCCGCGCAGCGACTGCACGCCGTAATAAGCATCCGCCGGCACCGCAAGCTCCCCGACGGAATCCCGCTCGATTCTCAAATTTTCATTCATGATAAGCCTCCCCTGCCGCTCTGCGGCAAACATATCCGGAAGCATGCTTCCGTTCCTCTATCGATAAAAACGCAGAACGGCAAAGCCATCCGTGCGCATATTTTTGTTTTGGCACCATATTATCATAGAGCGCAGGGGCTTTTTTGTAAATATTTTTCGCTCAT
>URZF01000191.1 GCA_900552255.1 uncultured Eubacteriales bacterium
CTTCGCAGATTTAAGAGACAGTGCGCTCGCTCCGGTGTCATCGCCGAGGTCAAAAAAAGAGAGCACTACGAGAAACCGAGTGTTAAGCGTAAAAAGAAATCAGAAGCGGCAAGAAAGCGTAAATTCAAAAGCTGATTGCAGCACAACATGCCCCGCGGAGGCTTGCGCTTCGCGGGGCTTTTGTTTTTATCCGTTAAATCCGCCGCAAACGGGAAATAATACCGGAAGAAAAGGAATCCACATGGACAAAAAAGCATATCTGGAAATCGCGAAAATCATCAATACGCATGGCGTGCGCGGCGCGGTGAAGCTCGAGCCGTGGTGCGACAGCCCCGACGTTCTAAAACAGGTCAAAACGCTGTACCTCCAAGACGGAACCGCTTTTGCGGTATCCGACGTCAAGACGTTAAACGGCGGATTCCTCGCCGCATCCCTTTCCGGCATCGAAACCGTAGAACAGGCGGCGAGGATGAAAAACAAAGTCCTTTCTGCCAAGAGAGAGGATATCCCGCTCGCGCCGGGCGCGCATTTTATCTGCGACCTCATCGGGCTTCCCGTCGTTGACGCCGTGACCGGCAAGCATTACGGGACGCTTTCGGACGTCATGCAGAATACCGTGCAGGAGCTTTACGCCGTGAAAACGCCGGAGGGCGGCACCGTCCTTCTCCCCGCAGTCCCGGAATTTATCCGCAAAATCGACGAGGAAGCCGGTATTTTCATCACGCCGATCGCCGGCTTCTTTGACTGACAGGAGGCGGCAGCCAATGCGCTTCGATATCATGACGCTTTTCCCGGAGCTTGTCGAGACGGTGCTTTCCGAAAGCATCATCGGCCGGGCGAGAAAAGCTGGGATTTTGGAAATCAATACCTATAACATACGAGATTATTCCAAGGACAAGCATCGCCGCGTCGACGATACGCCGTATGGCGGCGGACGCGGAATGCTCATGAGTCCCGTGCCGATTTACGACTGCTTCCTCGCGGCCACCGATCCCGAGAAAAATCCCGCAAAAAGGCGGCGCGTGCTGTATATGTCCCCGCAGGGACGGGTTTTGACACAGGAAAAGGCACGCACGCTCGCTGCGGAATATGATAATATCGTCATTCTCTGCGGCCATTATGAGGGCGTCGACGAACGCATCATCGAGGAAATCGTCGATGAGGAGATCTCCATCGGTGATTTCGTGCTGACAGGCGGTGAAATTCCCGCCTGCATTCTCGTCGACGCGGTCTCCCGCCTGATCCCGGGCGTGCTTTCCGACGCGGAATGCTATGAAAAGGAAAGCTTTTCCAAGGAGGGGCTTCTCGAATATCCCCAGTATACGCGCCCTTATGAATTCCGCGGCCGAAAGGTCCCGGACGTGCTTCTCAGCGGTCATCACGCGAACATCGAAAAATGGCGCGCCGAGATGGCGCTCGAAAAAACAAGACGGGCACGTCCCGAGCTTGTCCGCGATAAACCGGAAACAAAGCCCGAAGCATAAAAAGCCGCAGCGCGGCGGGAAGGAGAATCCATGGAAAAAACTGCAAAAAAAGCCGGTTTTACCGTCGCCGCCATGATTCTCGCCACCCTGCTTTCCAAGCTTCTCGGAATGCTACGTCAGGTGATGATCGCAAGCACGCTTGCCGACAGCATGGAGGGCGTCGCCTTCGCCGCGGCGTCCAAAATCCCGTTTGCGATCTTCGACATGCTCTTTTCCGCCGCAGTGCTGGGCTCGTTTATCCCGATTTACAAAGGGAGCCTTGCAAAGGAGCCGGAACGCGCTCGGAAATTCTCCGCGTCGTTCCTCACCTGCATCGCCGCCGTGACCGCGGGGATCGCCGTGCTCGGCATGATTTTCTCGCGGCAGATCCTCTTTTTGGCGGCGCCGAAGCTCGACGAGGAAACCGCCGCGCTCGCCGCGGGACTGCTTCGCATCATGTTCCCCGCCATGATCTTCGCGGGGACTGCCTATACGCTCGTCGGCATTCTGCAATCCCACGAAAGCTTTATCCTGCCGTCGCTTGTCAGCGCGTTCTCCAACCTCGTCATCATCGGATATCTTTTTCTGTTCCGCGGTTTATCGGGCGCGGCCGCCGCATACGGACTTGCCGCGGCCTATCTCGTGTCATGGATGGTGCAGTTTCTCACCCTCGCGGTGCCCCTCATGAGACGCCGCCGCTTCCCGCGTCCCAGCACCGACTTCGGAAACCCCGACCTTCGCCTGTCGGTGAAGCGCTCGCTTCCGGTCATGCTCGGTTCATGGCTCATCCCTGTCGGTACGCTCACGGCGACGTTCTTTTCCTCCTATATCGATATGCAGACAAGCGGCGCCGCGATCGTCGTTTTCGATTATGCGTTTTCCGTCTACTCCATCATCGCCGGAATCTTGACCTACGGCGTATGCAATTTCATCTTTCCGAAGCTGTCGGAAAAATCCGCCGCCGGCGATGCCGCGGGCTTTGCCGGAACCGTTCGCATGGGCTTTTTTGCCGCGCTCGCCATGATTCTGCCTGCGGCGGCGGGCACCTTCATCCTCTCCGGCGAGGGAATCCGCCTACTATATCTGCGCGGTGACTTTACCGAGGAGCTTGCAGCCTCCGTCGCCGCGAGCCTGCGCGCACTCACCGCCGCGATGCCGGCCTACTGTGTCATCGAGCTGCTTTCCCGCGTATTCTACTCCTGCGGCAAGGAAAAATATCCGATGTACGCCGCGGCCGCAGGGATGGTAACGGGGATTTTGTCGTCGCTTCTGTTCCTGGCCGCAGATTCGCTCACCGTCATGACCGTTGCGCTGTCAAATGCCATAGGCCAGATTGCGGCGGCGCTCCTTCTGCTTTTTTTCTGCCGCGGCGTGATCCCGGACATGATCCGGAAAGAGGATATCAAAAAGATCGTCGGAACGGCGTTTTCGTTCGCGGCATCCGCGGCGGCAATGGCGATCCTCCGTCGTTTCCTCATACGAAAAATTGTAAATTTTGCCTCGCTCGGAAATTTTATCATCATAGCTATTGTTTTTCTCACCGGAATTGTGGTATATTTAATATGTATGATATCGACAAAATCCCTGATGAT
>URZF01000192.1 GCA_900552255.1 uncultured Eubacteriales bacterium
CTCCAGCTACAACACCTCAGGTCTCGGTCTGGAATATGGTTCCCTCCAAGCAAAGCAAGTAGGCTCCGCCGGGGTGCGCTCCCGTTATCACCGGCGCCGCATATGATGTGTATGCGAGAAGAGCGAACCATGTTCAATTTGGGTGGTACCGCGGATTTTATTTTGAAATTCGTCCCAAGCGTTGCTTTTGGCAATGCTTGGGATTTTTATTTTCCGCCGCGCGCGGATATCCTAAATACAAACAGAAAGAAGGCATTATCTCATGAAAAAGCTCATCTCCCTGCTGCTGGCGGCAGCGCTGGTCCTCACTTTCGTTTTTGCGTTTTCGGCCTGCGCCGGAACGGACAAGAAGCCGGTCATCGGCATCATCCAGTTCGGCTCTCACGGCTCCCTCAACAACTGCTATGACGGCATCATGGAAGGGCTGAAAGCAAACGGCATCGATCCGGAGCAGTACACCATCGAGCATGTCGACAGCAATTTCGACGCCAGCGTTTCGCAGTCTCAGGCCAAAACCTTTGTCAACAAAAAAGCGGCGGTCATCATCGCCATCGCGACGCCCTCCGCAGTTGCGGCGGCCACGGCTGCCGACGGCGATATCCCCGTGGTTTACTGCGCCATCACCGACAGCACGGTCATGGCGAATTATGAAAATCTCACCGGATCGTCGGATATTCCGAATTTTGAAAAGCAGCTCGAGGTGGTAACGGCCTTTATGGGCAAGAGCGATCTGAAAATCGGCGTCCTTTATTCCACAGAGGAATCCAGCTCTCCTTTCCAGGTGGAACAGCTCAAAAAAGCGGCGGAAGCCTACGACGGCATGCAGATTTTCGACAGCGTCGTTTCGGATATCACGACCATCGACACCAAAACCAACGAGCTGATCGGCCGCGGCGTCGATTGCTTCGTCAATCTTCTCGACAACACGATCGTCGGCAAGCTTGAAACCAATATCCTGCCTATTACAAATGAAAAGAAAATCCCCGTGTTCGGCTCCGAAATCGAACAGGTGAAAGTCGGCTGCGCCGCAAGCGCCTCCATCGATTATATCGACGTCGGCAAGGCGGCCGGCAAGGCGGCGGCGGAAATCATCGGCGGCAAGAACGCCTCCGAAATTCCGGTAGCCGTCATCACCGATCCTACGAATTATTATAACAGCGCGGTCTGCGATATGCTCGGACTCACGGTTCCCTCCACGGTCGAGGCAACCGACGTCGCAAAGTAAAAATTTCCCGTATCAACAACAATTGTAAGCTGAAAGGACCTTTAACATGCTCTTTTTCGGAACCACCATCGACGGACTTCAGATGGGACTCTGCTTCGCCGTGATCGCACTCGGCGTCTATATTTCCTATTCCATATTGGATTTTCCCGATCTCTCCGTCGACGGGACATTTCCGCTCGGCGGCGTAGTCTGCACCATCCTCATGCTGAAGCTCGGGCTCCCTCCGATCCTTGCGACCTTTCTGACGTTTTTTGTCGGACTGCTCGCAGGCACGGTCACCGGACTGCTCCACGTCAAATTTAAGATCTCCAAGCTCCTTTCAGGTATCATCGTCATGACGGCATTGCTCTCCGTCAATTTGGCCTTGACAAAGCTGCTCACCCGCAACGGATATACCACGACGATTTTCGCTTACCGAAGCGAAAATCTGACCGGCATCTTCGACGGAAAGCTTACGGAGCTTTTCGGAAAAGGCGCGAAGGATTACGTCATACTGGCGATCCTGCTTTTCATCGTCATCGTATTGAAGCTTGCCGTCGATTGGTTCTTAAAAACCAAGCTTGGCTATCTTCTCCGCGCAACGGGCGACAACGAGATGCTGGTCATCTCGCTCGGACGGGATTCGGGCACCTATAAAATCATGGGGCTTGCGCTCGCGAACGGCTTCGTATCCGTTTCCGGCGCGCTGTATTCTCAGCTTTTCATGCAGTACGACAATACCTCCGGCACCGGAAAGGTCGTGCTGGCGCTGGCCTCCGTCATCATCGGGCTTGCGGTATTTTCCGGTTCCAAGCATATCAAGGACACGACCGCGGTCATCTTCGGCGCCGTCATCTATTCGCTGTGTCTCAATTATCTCGTGCTTGTCGACACCGACGGCATCTACCTTAAGCTGCTGAATGCCGTGCTGTTCGCCTTGATTTTGATTTTCAACGACAAAATTTCCGGATTCGTCGCAAGACGGAGACGTCGGGAAGGAAAGACGAGGAAGCCCCATGCTTGAGCTGCGCGATATCACAAAAATTTACAATCCCGGCGAAATCACGGAGCTGGCGCTCTTCCGCGATTTCTATCTCACCGTCGGAGACGGAGAGTTCCTTTCGATCGTCGGCTCAAACGGAAGCGGAAAAACCTCCATGCTCAACATCATCTGCGGCTCCATCCCGATCGAAAAGGGACAAATCCTGATCAGCGGAAAGGACGTCACCAAAATCCCGGAGTATAAGCGATACGCGAATATCGGCAGGGTTTATCAAAATCCGGCGACCGGCACCTGTCCGAAGCTCACCATCGCGGAAAACATGGCGCTCGCCGACAACAAAGGCAAGCGTTATGGATTTTCAAGAGGCGTCAACAAGTCAAGACTTGAATTTTACAGAGAACAGCTAGCGGCGCTCGGACTCGGATTGGAAAACAAAATCGACGTGCTTGCCGGTTCCCTATCCGGCGGTCAGCGTCAGGCGGTCGCGCTCCTGATGTCCACCATGACGCCCATCGACTTTCTGATTCTCGACGAGCATACGGCGGCGCTCGATCCGAAAACAGCGGAAATCATCATGGCGCTCACCGATAAAATCGTCCGGGAAAAGAAAATCACCGCCATCATGGTGACGCACAATCTCCGTTACGCCGTCGAATACGGCAGCCGTATCCTCATGATGCACAAGGGCGAGATCGTGCTCGACCGTACCGGAGAGGAAAAAGCGAACACCTCCGTATCCGACCTGCTCGGTCTTTTCAACGAGATCAGCATCGAGTGCGGAAACTGAAAAATACGTTATTGCGGAAAATCC
>URZF01000193.1 GCA_900552255.1 uncultured Eubacteriales bacterium
CCAGCTTTTTGAAATTGCCGGAAATGTCAGCCTCTACACGCTCCAGCCGGGGCCTTGCGGCGGCGAGGCTATCCGCCGACACGCCGAAGGTCAGCAGAATGCTCACGCAGTACGTCAGCGCCCCGACGGTCATTTTCATCTCATACTCGCTGCCGAGGGCTGTAAGCAGATAGGACAGCACGCCGACACCCGCAGGCAGTCCGATCAGAATGCCGATCACGGTCAGCCAAATGTTCTGACTGATCAAGAGCTTCCCGATCTGCTTATCCCGAAATCCGACCACCTTCAGCGTCGCAAGCTCCCGATACCGCTCGGTATAGCTCATCGTTCCGAGATTATACAGCACCACAAGACCGAGCACAACGGCAGCCAGCACCAAAATAAAGATCATCATGTCCATCACCTCCAAAAAGCTGTCGAAAGAATCCACGATCGTCTGCTTTGTCTGCTTGCCGGCGATCGCTTCGTCCTGAGCAATCTCCTCCGTGGCCGCATCGGTGAAAACCGCGCCGATATGATATTCGATGCCTGCCGATTCCGCATAGCTTCTTGTCATGGTGATGCTCTCGGTCATCATAGAACGGATAACGCCCGCGACCCGCACTTCATAGCTTCGATCGCTTCCGTATGGCGAGAAGGATATCGTGTCACCGACCTTCACCCCCTCGTTTGCCATGCGGATACAGATATATGCGCCTTCATCTCCAAGCTCGATGAGCCGATTATCCTCGTCTGCAAACCGCATCCTATCGTGCGATATGTCGTATATTTCAAGCGTGACGGTCCTGCCCTTATATTGAATGCTGGAAGAAGCGAGCGTATCGCCCTCATAACGCTCCGCGATCGCCATGGCATCTTCATTCGACGCCGTCTCCGTGAGATTGATCCGCGATTTGTAGTTCGTGATATCATGATATAAAAGATCGGTAAAGCCCGTGACCGTATCCCGCATTCCGAGGCCTCCGACAAGAAGCACCATACAGCCGATAACGCCGATAAGCGTCATCGCCGAACGCGACTTGTGCCGAAGGATATCGCGCAGATTCCATTTGGTACCGAAAGAGAGCTTATTCCACAAGCGTGTCTTTTCCAGCGCCGTTTTTTTCATCTTCTTCGGCACATAGGGCAAAAGCGCCTCGGCAGCAGTCCCTTTCAGCATCTTCTTGACCGATAAGAAACCGATCAACGTCAGAAAAAGCACGATGCCGACGATCACCGGATAGCAGAACCACGGCATGACGAGCTTCCATTCCGGCAGGTCGAAATAGGTGGCCATCGCGCCCTGCGGGCTGATGATGACCGCCGCGATTCCGTATCCGAGCGCAATGCCGATCACCGTCCCCACAAGCCCGATGACAAAGCCATAGGAGGTATAGTGCCGCAGAATCCGTCTGTCACGGAAACCGAGCGCTTTGAGCGTCCCTATTTGCGTCTTTTCATTCGCCGTGATACGGTGCATCGTCGTGACCATGGTAAGCAGTGCGATCAGCAGAAAGAGCACGGGAAGCACCGAGCCCATGGTCTGCCCTTCCTCCATTTCGCTCTGCGCCGACATATATGCCATGTTTTCGTCTTTCGAGAGCACAAGCGTGGTCTTGCCGAGCGCATCGTTGATTTTTTCTTCCATCTCCGTTTTTTCAAGCGAGGATTTTATGTAAATCTGCGGATAAAACTCATATCCGCCGAGCGCGGCTTTTATCACCTCCGGCGAAACAAACGCATAGCCGTATGAGGAATAGTCGGGCATGATCTGATTGTCGTCCGCGACGCACACCATATATTCGGAAGCCTTTACAAGCCCGACGACCCGCGCGCTGATCTCGGCATTTTTATAAGACAACGTAAAAAAATCCCCTACGGAAATCCCGTTTTTTTCCGCGAACTGGTCGGAAAGCCACATGCCGTCGGAAGCCTTGTCATAGCCTTCTCCCTCGATCACAAGGAACGAAGAGATCCCATAATTTTCAACGACGTTCAGCGCAAGCGACTTTCCGGTATTTTTCACGTCCGCACCGACCGCGAGCCAGCGCGTCGCGTCGTCAACGCCCGCGATGGCCTTGACCTTATCGGCATCCTCCGAGGAAAAACCGCCCTCCGAATAAATCCGGCAATCGGCAAAATCGGTCTTTTCAAAATAGGACTGCGTGTTCTCTCCGATGCTGTACCACTCGATGTTGAAGCCGACGAACACGCCGACGCCGAGCGCCACCATGATGATCATGGAAATAAACTGAGCTTTGTATTTCAGAGCGGTTCTCACCAATTTTCGAAACAGCATATCACCACTCCACTTCGTCCGCGCTCATGGGAGAGGTCTGCTCTTCGCACGATTTGATTTTTCCGTTCTTGACCCGGATCACGACATCCGCCATCTTCGCGATATTCTGGTTATGCGTGACGATGACGATCGTTTTGCCGTAGCTGCGCGCCATCGATAAAAGCAGCTTCAAAACAAGCACGCCGGTTCCCGAATCGAGCGCGCCGGTCGGCTCGTCGCAAAGCAGGATTTTCGGATTTTTCGCCAAAGCTCTGGCGATGGACACGCGCTGCTGCTCGCCGCCGGAAAGCTCGGACGGAAAATGATGGATATGGTCGCCCAGCTCCACCTCTTCGAGCATCTTCTTCGGTTCCAGCGCATCCTTTGCGATGTCACGGACAAGTGCCACATTCTCAAGCACCGTCAGCGTAGGAATCAAATTATAAAACTGAAAAACAAATCCCACCTTCGAGGCGCGATAATCCGCCAGCTCATCGCTCGTCAATGTCGAAATATCCTTTCCATCGACAAGGATCGTCCCGCTTGTAGGGCTGTCCAAGCCGCCAAGCAAATTGAGCAGCGTGCTTTTCCCCGCGCCGCTGGGACCCAAAATAACGACAAATTTGCCCTCCTCCAAACGCATATCCACATTGTCAAGCGCCTTTAATTCATGATCTCCGCTTTTGTATATCCGGCTGACACCTTTGAATTCTACGATTGCCATTTC
>URZF01000194.1 GCA_900552255.1 uncultured Eubacteriales bacterium
CGAATCCAGTCACCCCGACAAGCTGAGCATGAAGGAGTTTAGTGAAAACTAACTCCTTCTTTTTATTATACTACCCATAGCTGGGGCTGTGTCTGGATCTTTCGGAGGAGTACCGGAGGATGATGAGCAACGGCGCGCATCTTGGCGGGCGCGATTATTTTGCTTCCCGCGGGGAATATTTGTGTGCGAAGATTTTTTCGCAGCTTTTGGGCTTTGGATTTTTGGACGCGGCTGACGGTATCTTTTTCAGAGAGGACGGCTCCTTTGACGCCGACAGGACGCAAACGGTGCTGCCGGGGCTTTTGGCGGATCGGAGCGCCGTTGTGATCCCGGGCTTTTACGGCAGGATGCCGAACGATACGATCAAAACGTTTCCGCGCGGCGGCTCGGATATCACGGGCGCTGTCGCGGCGGCTGCCGCCGGCGCTTATCTGTATGAGAATTTTACCGATGTATCCGGCTTTATGCTTGCAGACCCTAAGATTGTCGGCGATGCAAAGACGGTTGCCGTGATTTCTTATAAAGAGCTTCGCAGGCTTTCCTATATGGGAGCCGCTGTGCTTCATGAGGATTCGGTTTTTCCCGTTCGGATGTCGGGCATCCCGATCAATATCCGCAATACGGATAAACCGGACGACCGCGGTACGATGATCGTTCCCAAAAAGGAGCAAAGCGGCACGGTCAGCGGGATTACCGGAAAAAGGGGCTTTATGCTGATCCGTGTGGAGCGTGACGGACTCGGCGAGGACGCTGCGGCGCTTCGCGTTCTGCTCGGGATATTTGAACGCCGTAAAATGACGGTCATGGCGGTTCTGCGAAGCGTCGATTCCGTCGGAATCGTCGTGAAAAGCGCCGATACCGCGGGCAAGAAGGATTATATTTTGAATGAGATCTGCCAAGATTTAGAGCCGGAGACCGTCGGGCTTACGGAGAATCTGGCGCTTGTCTGCGTTGTGGGCGA
This sequence comes from uncultured Eubacteriales bacterium, assembly GCA_900552255.1. Classification (GTDB taxonomy): domain Bacteria; phylum Bacillota; class Clostridia; order Oscillospirales; family CAG-272; genus QALR01. The sequence goes on from URZF01000194.1 coordinate 962, forward strand.
GCATATGCGGGTGCAGGCCGTGCAGGCTGTATTCGACGCGCTCGGAGAGCTTGGGGAATATCCGCTTGTCACCGGCAGCGGTGCGGACGATATCGGGCTCATGATTGGCATCCGAGAGGAAGGCTTTGAGCGGGCGATCCGTAAAATTTACGAAAAAATATTGTGCTTGGAAACAATATGAAAACATAAAATTGCCGATATTTGATCGACAGAAGGAAATCCCCGCGGCAAAGCCGCGGGGATTCTCATTTCATCTCGGATTATGATGCTCTGAGAATATTTTCCCGCATCGGAGAGGGAGGATACCGAATCGAAGCGGACAAGGGCATGCTTACGGTTATCAATGCCGGAGAAACAAAAGTGAGAACCGGGCCTTATGGCTCGGTTCTTGTCATCGGATAGACTTAATTTCCGATCAGCTCCGAGACCGTGACAAATTCATACCCCATGTCGAGAAGCTTCGGAATGAGGATTTCGAGCGCGTCCAGCGTGTGCGCGCCGCTGACGGTGAAATCATGGAACAGGATAATGCTGCCGTTTTTCACCTTGCTCTCCACGGTTTCCACGATTTTTTCCGTAGGCGTTTTCGCCCAGTCGCGCGTGTCGATGGTCCACAGAATGATATTGTAATTCATCCTGTCCGCCACGTCGATGATGTCGCAGGTGTAGGCGCCCTCGGGCGGCCGGAATACGCGCGGCACATATCCCGTTTTTTCGATCAGGATTTCCTCCGTGGAGATGATTTCCTTTTCCACGACGTCTTTCTTGCATTTTGCGAGGCTTTTGTGGCTGTAGGTGTGATTTCCGACCTCGTGTCCTTCCTCGATTTCCCGCAGGACGACTTTGGGGTAGGAGGCGACGTTTTGCCCGATCACAAAAAAGGTCGCATGGACATTGTACTTTTGCAGCAGATCGAGGATTTTGTCCGTCTTGGAGGGATGCGGTCCGTCGTCGAACGTGAGAGCGATTTTCTTCGCATCGGTCTTGCCGGATATGATAACGCCGTCCTCGAGGTTCCAAGCGGCTGCCGATGCCCTCGGTACGGCCAAGCATAAAATCAATAAAACGGCAAGGGCTTTTTTCATGGTGTTCCTTTCTGAATCAGAGAAAATTGCTGATATTATTCTGTTGTATTATATTATTTATACAAATGAATAATATTGAAATGTCACAATGACATCAAGCGTTTTCCGAAAAATCATTCAATGAGCCGAAGCGATAGCCCTCCGATTCCCATATGGTCAGCAGCTCGTCGAGGATATCGGCGTTTGTTTTGGACGTGGGGTGCAGCAGCACGACGGCGCCGTTGTGGATGTTGTCACAGAGCAGCTTTTTCGCGTAATCGGGAGAGGGCTGCTTGTTGTTGTCCCAATCCGCGTAGGCGAGGCTCCAAAATACGGTCGTGTAGCCGAGCCGTTTGGCGCACGCGAGATTTTGCTCGTTGAATTTTCCCTCCGGCGGACGGTAAAATTTTGCCATGTCATGGCCGGTTTTTTCCTTGTAGACCTGTTCGAGCTCCGAGAGCTCGGCTTCAAATTCAGCGTCGGAAAGCTTTGTCATATCCTTGTGATGTGCCGTATGATTGCAGACGAGATGTCCTTCCTCCGCCATGCGTATGATAAGCTCCGTGTTTCGCTTGATCAGATTGTCGAGCACGAAAAATGCGCCGGGCGCGTTGTGCTTTTTCAAAACGTCGAGGATCCTTTCCACGTTCCCGTTTTCATAGCCCGCGTCAAAGGTGAGATAAATGACCTTTTCATCGGGGTCCTTCCCGAGAAAAACGCCGCCGTTCTCAGTCACAAACGACATCTGCGGATCGATTGTCGGGCGGACGTGGTTTTTCTGTCTTTTGCAATACCAGCTCTGCGAAGAAGCCGCCGTGGCGGCGGAGGTGAACAGGACAAAAAGAGCGAGCATTGAGCATAAAATTTTCGATTTTAATAATTTCATTGCGCGTGATTCTCCTAAAATTTAGATGGCGGCTCGCCGCGGCAATTCGCCGCATAGAAGCGGTTCTGCC
>URZF01000195.1 GCA_900552255.1 uncultured Eubacteriales bacterium
CATATATATGTTATTCGTCTATGGTTTCTTCAAACATCATTTCCTCAATATATTTTTCCATGAAGAATGCACTCTGAGAAAGTTCGGTATAATCAGACTTCCCGCAAATCGTCCCCGCCGCTTCGCGCGGCTCCTTTCCCAGCAAAATCGCGACAGCGCCCGCACCTGCGGTATTGCCGGCAGAAACGATCTTTCCAGCAAGCTCCCGTGGGATAAGTCCGATCCTGCACGCGCTCGCCTTATTGATATGAGAGCCGAAGCCGCCTGCAAGCACGACCGACGTTACCTCGGAAAGAGAGAGCCCCGCCTTGTCGAGCAGCGTATAAATGCCTGCACAGATTGCGGCCTTTGCAAGCTGGACCTCACGGATATCCTTCCCCGTCATATAGACGGAATGTGCCGCATCGATGACAAAAATCGGACCGCCATCCGCGTCCTCGTCGATATAGGAAGCATATTTGCCGGCCTCGTCTTTATCGGCGATCCGCCCGGTTTCATCGAGCAGCCCCGCGTCCAGCATGACCGCCGCGGCGTCGATGATGCCCGATCCGCAGATACCGGTCGGAGCCACACCCCCGATCGTGCGGTATGCGATGCCCTCCCCGTCAAGGAAAATTTCGCTTACGGCGCCGACGGTGCCCGCCATACCGCATTCGATATGCGCGCCCTCAAAGGCGGGACCGGCCGCCGCCGAACAAAAATACAATCCATTTTTTGTGGAAAGGCCGATTTCGCCGTTCGTTCCGATATCGATGAACAAAACATTGTCCGAAGGACGATCCAGCCCCGCAGCGATCATGCCGCAGGCGATATCTCCGCCGACATAGGAGGCAAAGCACGGTGCAAAATAAATCGGCGCCGCGGGGAAAATCGGAAGCCCGACCGCATCGGCACGGTAAAATTCCCCGAAAAGCGTCGGCGCAATGAACGGCGCGCGGGCAATGCTCGAAGGATCGATTCCAGCCGCAAGGTGCTGCATGACGGTATTCCCGCAGAAAACCGCCGCACGCACATCCGAGCTTGTGCCGCCGCAGGCGGCGCAAAGCTCTGCCGCAGTCCTGCCGATCGCATCTATGATGAGACGCTGCTCTTCCTTCAGCACGGCAGGAGCTTTCATGATTTTATCGATACGGGAAATCACATCGGCGCCATATGAGCTCTGCGGATTGCGAAAGCCGCGCTTCTCCACGACTTCGCCCGTATCCATATCGCAGAGATATACCGCGACCGTCGTCGTCCCGATATCAACGGCAAGTCCGAGGTTCGCCGTATCCGGTGCTGCCGTATCGAGCGGCGCGCCGTTAAAGAAAAACGTTGTTTTCACCGTGTCTCTTACCGCCCGTATCATCGGAGACAGCGTATAGGAAACAGCTTTGGAATCCGTCTCCACATGCAGAGCGTCATCTGTCAAATGCACTTCAAAATCGCCCAGTACCCGGCACTTGCAGGCGAGCCGGACTCCACGGGAAATCTCATTCTCATCAAGAAAGCGCCGTTCGTCGTCTCCCATTTCGGAGAGAACGCCCGCGACCCTTACACGGCATTTCCCGCAGGTGCCGTTTCCGCCGCAGGGGGCGGAGATTTCGGCGCCCGCCGCACGCAGGACGTCAAGAATTCTCATCCCTGATTCTGTCCGAACGGAGGTTCTGCTTTTTCCATTGTCAATCGTTCCGTTTATATATGCGCTCATCGCTTTTCCCCGTTCCTCCAAATCCTTTTTCCTTACATAAAAAAGGGGCTGCCGCAGAACACGCCAGCCCCGAGATGTTGAATTATGCCTTGCCGTTAGAGCCGAGGACAGCCGTAAATTTGTGTTTGACCATCTTCTTGACTTCTTCTCTGCCGACCGTGAGATAGGTTCGCGGATCGAAAACGTCCGGCTGTGCGGTCATCACGCGGCGAATGCCGGCCGTCATCGCAAGACGGATATCGGAGTCGATATTGATCTTACAGACCGCCATCGTCGCGGCCTTGCGAAGCAGCTCCTCCGGCACGCCCTTTGCGCCGGAAAGATTGCCGCCGCAGCTGTTGATCTCCGTCACAAGCTCCGGAATAACGGAAGAAGCTCCGTGCAGGACGATCGGGAAGCCCGGAAGTCTATGGGCAACATCGTCGAGAATGTCAAAGCGGAGTCTCGGTTCCCCCTTGAATTTATATGCGCCGTGGCTTGTGCCGATCGCGATAGCGAGCGAATCGACTTTCGCCTAACTTAGTACAGACAACAGAGAATACAGCTGCCTTTGTACACGGAGGTCCGTTTGCCAACATTGCACACGGATGCAACTCAGTACTTGCTACAAAGATGGCCATGACCTACGGCGATTATGTTATAACAGAGGCTGGATTCGGAGCCGATTTGGGTGCAGAGAAGTTCTACGACATCAAGTGTCGTAAGAGTGGATTGCAGCCTAAGCTCACCATTATCGTGGCAACAGCACAGGGATTGAAGATGCATGGCGGTGTGGCTGTAGAGGATATCAAGAAGCCTAACCGCGAGGGACTGGTTAAGGGTCTTGCCAACCTCGACAAGCACATAAAGAATCTGCAGTCGTATGGTCAGACTGTACTAGTAGCATTCAACCGCTATGCTGGCGACGTATCAGAAGAGATACAAGCTGTTAAGGACTATTGTGCAGAAATAGGTGTTGGTTTTGCAGAAAACGACGCTTATGCAGAAGGCAGCGCAGGAGCTGTAGACCTTGCCAATCTCGTGGTAAACACCATAGAAAACAATCCTTCGAAGCCGTTGCAGTTTGTTTACGACGACGAGGACTCTACCGAGGAAAAGATAGAGAAGGTGGCAAAGTCTTCTTCGGACCTCCCGGCTGCGGAAAGACCACAGTGGCCAATATAATTGCCAAGACCTCTGGACGAACTCTTCACAAATTGAACGCCACGACAGCGGGGCGCTCCGATAAAAAGGAAGTAAAGTCCGACGTGGGAACCATGATGGCGCCGGAGA
>URZF01000196.1 GCA_900552255.1 uncultured Eubacteriales bacterium
TAACATATTTTTAATTTACTTGGTAGATGATTTCTTAAAATAAATCCATTTTAAAGGGGAGATGTTTGTGTCACAGCATGCGAAAAAAATATTGGTAAGAGCTCTTTGCGGCTTTCTTGCTTTGCTTTTGGTGCTCGGCTGCGTCGCTATGCTTGTGTATATCTAAGCTTATTAGAGCAGTTAGCGGTTTGAAGGACGACCGAAATTTATGGCTGAAATATGGGGGAGGGGATTTTGATGAGAATAAAAAGAGCCACAGCGCTTCTGCTTGCGGTGATGCTTGTGTTTATACTCATGTCGGTTTTGGTCCAGGCGGAGGATACATGGGTGCTTGACGAGCTTGCCGACGAGGGCTCCGGCTATGAACCGCTCCCTCTTTTGATTATCAAAATCAATTATGACGCGGACGGAGACGGGAAGGACGGATTTGATCTGAATCTCGGCTCCGATGTTTTGAAGAAGACCGGAGAGCAGTGGACGCATACGACGGATTCCTATTGGAATGAGATCTGCTTTTCCGATACGGGGAAATCGCTTAAAAATTATTATAAAGTGATATCAAACGGCAGCTTTTACTTTTATCCTGCGGAGGAAACCTATGCGAATCTTTCTGCGGGCGGCAGGGAAAACGATGGCGTTGTGACGGTCACGATCCCTTATAAGCATCCGCAGAGCGCCACTGGAAACGTCAGCACGGAGGATTACAGCTCCCGAATCGCCGCGCTGAAGGCTGCGGACGAATATGTGGATTTTGCGAGCTTTGATAAAAACGGCGACGGGGTCGTCAGCTCTACGGAGCTTGCCGTCGTATATGTCTGCGGCGGCTATGAATATTCCTCTGCTTATAACGGAAGCAATCGGGATCTGTTTGCCGTGCATGCGCATTACACCTCCGGCTCTGGCTGCGAGCTTGATGGCGTCATGGTCCAGAACGGCGGTTTTGTCAGGGTAGGGGAGTACGGAAGCAGCACCGAGGGCATCACGATGGGAACCATCGCACATGAGCTCGGACATTTTCTCGGCGCGGCAGACCTTTATGATACCGACCACAACGGCAACGGCGTCAAATGGAACTACGCCTCCAATTTGTCGCTAATGTCGAGCGGCAGCCATAACAGCTATACCGGAGAAAGAAGCGGAACGAGTCCCGCTTACCTTGATCCGTATCATGCGATCGCGCTTGGCTTTGTGACGGCACAAACGGCGCTTGACGGTACATATACGTTATATTCGAGGCAGAGCGAGGCAGGCGCCTATAATATCATCAAGATAAATACACCGGATCCCGGCGAGTATTATCTGATCGAAAACCGGAACGGCGATATCGAAAACAGTATGTTTGACGCCATCGACAGCGGTGCGAGAGGGATCGTCATTTGGCACATCGATGAATATTCGATCACAAAAGGCCGCATCAACAATGAAGGAAGCGGCCATGATCCGGGAATTGCTCTTTTGGGGGTAAACAGTCTTTCCGTCCCGTATGGATTTTTCTACAATGAGAGAGCCAATGAGCGGTATTACACTTTTGACAGCAGTAAGTATAAGTTCCCGGTCAGCGGAACCGCCTATACGAGCCTCACGGAGGAGGAAGCCGCGGAATACGGTCTGAAAATCGAGATTATTTCCGAGCGCGGAGATGAAATGCAGATCAAAGTGACCGGCGCCGCGGTGCTGCCGCCTACACTGAATCTGACCTCGGTATCCAAGACCACCTCCGAGCTTACGTTCAAAGCGAAAATCAAGGATTTGAACGGCGGAAGCGTGACCTCCTGCGGGTTGATCCTATCAGCGAAAGAGGATTATTTATCGGATCCGGATGCTAAGATCGTATATTTGAAGCCGGATGAATACGGATATTTTTCCTATACCTTTGAGGACCTTGCGGAAAATACCAAATATTTCTGTACGGCGTTCACGGAGGGTGGCAGCGGCAGAAGCGAAAAATCCACGATCGGATATACGGCAGCCGTTCCGGTGCCGAGGGATTATTATGTTGCGCATCTTTATATGGGCAAAACGGCCGCGGAACGCTCCTATGACGTCAATCTGAAGCCGGGCGATACGATTCCGGATGCGGTCACAAGATCCATGAAAAAGAGCGGATATCTTTTCGGCGGCTGGTATCTTGATGAGAATTATACCGAGCGTTTCGATCTGAATTCGACGCAGAGCGAGCTTACCGATATCACGCTGTTTGCCAAATGGATCGACGAAGAGCTTGCCGCCGTGCTCACGATTCATAACGCTACCTCACGGTATGGGATGACGTTCGCGACGGAGGTCGGAGATACGTTCGTTGTGCCGGATATTGTGGACAGAGCGGGATATACCTTTGCCGGCTGGTATATAGACGAGGCGCTGACGACCTTATACGATTTCGGTATGGCAGCGGAGAACACGGACGGCGTCGATATTTACGCGAAGTGGGTCAAAGACGAGACCGAGCCTCCGGAAACGACGGCAGACCCGCCGGATACTGCGGAAACCACCGTACCTGCGGAAACGACTGTTCCGACGGAAACAACATCGGATGGTCCGGCGACCACCCCCACAGTGACGCCTGATAAAGGCGGACATACGGGACTGATTCTTGTTATTGCGGCGGCGGTCGTGATCGCGACCATTGCAGTGATATATATTCTTTTTAAGAAAAAGCAAAACCACAAAAACGAAAAGGAGTAAGCGATGAAAAACAGAACTGTAAGAATTTTGGCCGCAGCCCTTGCGGCGATATTCATGGTCCTTATGCTTCCGATCGGTGCGTCTGCGGTCAATTTGATTGCAACGAACCCTTCGCAGGCGGACGAGGGCTATGAATATACCGGCTGGAGTGATATTCCGCTTTTGGTGATCAAAATCAACTACAGGCCGGAGGGCGCAGACC
>URZF01000197.1 GCA_900552255.1 uncultured Eubacteriales bacterium
AATTTTTCAAAAAACCATCTTTGCAAACGATGGAAACTGTGCTATAATGATTTGTACTCTTTTTCGGGGGACAATAAAAAGTCGATTGGAGAGATGAATTTATGCTTACTGCTGTTGTCGGAATTAACTGGGGAGACGAAGGAAAGGGCCGCATGGTCGATCTTCTCGCCGAGAAAAGCGATATCGTATGCCGCTATCAGGGCGGAAACAACGCGGGTCATACCGTTATCAACGACAGAGGAGAATTTATCCTCAATCTGCTTCCGTCGGGCATCCTGCGTCCCGAAGTCGTAAACGTCATGGGCAACGGCATGGTCGTGGACCTCCGCCATCTCTGCGGCGAAATGAAAAAGCTCACCGATGCCGGAATCGTCATCACGCCCGATAACCTCAAAATCAGCGATAAGGCCGTCATCTGCATGCCCTATCATGTCCGGCTGGACTGCCTCGAGGAGGAACGCCTCGCGGATAAAAAATACGGCTCGACCAGACGCGGCATCTCCCCCGTTTACGGCGATAAATATATGAAAAAAGCCTTGCGCATGGCGGATCTTTTCGCACCCGAAGCGGTTCTGCGCGAGCAGGTGCGCGAGCTTGTCGAATATAAAAACCTCACCATCGAAGGCGTCTACAAGGCGGACGGCGAATCCGTCGACGCCGTCATGGAATGGCTCCGCACCTACGGCGACATCGTAAAGCCGTTCGTCTGCGATGTCTGCGAATATCTCGATGCAGCCGATAAGGCAGGCAAAAATATCATGTTCGAGGCGCAGCTCGGCGCGCTTCGCGACATCGATTTCGGCATCTACCCCTACACCTCCTCCTCGTCCACCATCGCAGCCTATGCGCCGATCGGCGCGGGGATCCCCGGCCGGCACCTCGACTATACGCTCGGCATCATGAAAGCGTATTCCACCTGCGTCGGCGAGGGACCGTTCACCTGCGAGCTGTTCGGCGACGAAGCGGAAGCGCTCCGCAAAGCCGGCGGCGAATACGGCGCCGCGACCGGCAGACCGCGCCGCGTCGGACCGTTCGACGTCGTCGCTTCCAAATACGGCGTGCGGATGCAGGGCGCGACAGAGATCGCGCTGACAAAGCTCGATATTCTCAGCTATATGGAGAAAATCCCGGTCTGCATCGCCTATGAAATCGACGGGAAGCAGACCACCATATTCACGACCGACCGCGTAAAGCTGGCGGAAGCCAAGCCTGTCATCGAATATGTGGACGGCTGGAAGTGCGATATTTCCGGCTGCCGGAAAAAAGAGGAGCTTCCCGCGGCAGCGCTTCGCTACATCGAATATATCGAGAAAGCGACCGAATGCCGCATCAAATATGTGTCCGTCGGCGCAAAGCGCGACGAATACGTCGAAATGTACTGAAAACAAAAGAAAGGTTGCCGCAGGAATTCCTGCGGCAATATTTGAAAAATGGCTAAAAGCGTGATCATCACAGGCGCGTCGCGCGGCATCGGACGCGCCTGCGCTCTCGAATTTGCCGAAAACGGCTATCAGGTGCTCGTCTGCTACCGCCGCAGTTCAGACGACGCCGCAGATATTTGCCGCGCGATTTCCGCCGCCGGCGGGCGCGCGCTTCCCTTTCAGACGGAGGTCGCCGACCTCCCCGACTGCCGCCGCACGGTCTCCAAGGCGATGATGGAGTTCGGACGTATCGACGTTCTCGTCAACAACGCCGGCGTTTCCCTGCCCGCCTTGTTCACCGAAACCTCTGAGGCGGACTATGACCGACTATTTGACGTCAACATGAAGGGCATGTTCTTCCTCACGCAGGCGGCGGCAAAGGAAATGATCGCCGCGGGCGGCGGCTCTATCGTCAATATTTCCTCCATATGGGGGATCACCGGCGCAGCCGGCGAGGCCGCCTATTCCGCCTCGAAGGCGGCGGTCATCGGCTTCACCAAGGCGCTCGCCTGGGAGCTGGCGCCCTCCCATATCCGCGTCAACGCGGTAGCGCCCGGCGTCATCGATACCGACATGAACGCCTGCTATGGCGCGGATACCCTGCGCGCACTTTCAGAAAAAACTCCGCTCGGGCGTCTCGGTACGCCGGAGGACGTGGCAAAAAGCGTCTTTTTTCTCGCGGACGAAGCCTCGTCCTTTATCACGGGACAGGTGCTCACCGTGGACGGTGGATTTATAAGATAAAAAGTCATAAAATACTGCCGGGAATCGGATTTCCCGGTAGTTTTTTGTTTGTTGCAACCGCAATCATGCTGATGCGCCCATGCTCACTTTTCTTTCCCGTCCTCATATCGGCCCCTCATTTTTCATATATGATTGGATATGCGCTTAGCTCCCGCTATAAAATATGGGGTCCGAAGCGTCAGACGCAAAGACCGCCGCGCGGTGCGCGGCGGTCTGAAACTTCTCAGCCGATAAACATTTGTGTCCAGTATTTGCCGTCGGCAACGTATCCGACGCCGATCTGCGTAAATGAGGCGTTCAGCATATTTTGGCGATGCCCCTCGGAATTCCACCAAGCGTTCACAACCGCAGCGGGCGTCGTCTGCCCCTTAGCGATGTTCTCACCTGCCGCACGATAGGAGATGCCGAAGCTTTTCATCATATCGAACGGCGAGCCGTAGGTCGGGCTGGTATGCGAAAAATAGCCGAGATCATGCATGTCCTGCGACTTATAGCGGGCAACGCGGGAAAGCTCCCAGTTGATCGTCAGCGCGGAAAGCCCGTAGGCCGCGCGCTTTTCATTGGTCAGCCTTACGACCTCCTCCTCAAAGGAGAGGACAGACGTATCGAGCTGCGGAATCGTCAGCACGTCTCCGGGGTAGATCGGAAGAGCACACGTCTGAACTCCAGTCACATGTCAGAATCTCGTATGCCGTCTTCTGCTTGAAAAAAAA
>URZF01000198.1 GCA_900552255.1 uncultured Eubacteriales bacterium
TAAACAAAACAAAAAAAACGACAAGTACTGCGGCGCCGATGAGAAACGTCCCGCTTGTCAGAGTATCGCCAAGATCTGCCCAAAATCCGCGCCACGCGCTTTTTTTCACGGCGGATTTTGTGACAAGAGGAATGCTTCCGATCGGATTGCCGTCCAAAAGAAGGGTGGCGGTGCCGACCTCCGCTCCCTTTTCGACAGGGGCCCTCAGCTTGTCGCGGTCGAGCTGATAGGAAAGCTTGATGTCGGCGGAATCGATATCGACGTCGAGAAAGGCGTAAACGGAGCCGGCCGGCACAATGAGCACGTGATCGGCGTCTCGTCCCGCCTGCACGGGCATTTCGCAGATGATCGCCGATTGATCAAGGATTTTTCGTTCCGCAAAATTTCCGTTTGCCCATTCGAGCAGCCCTCGAACATCGGTATAGCCGCCGATCTTGCCCGCCGAGTCCTTTTCGGAGCCGATGGCGACGCATATATACGGATATGCGCCCTTGTCGATGGCGGATACGATGCAGTATCCCGCTTTTTCCGTGTTGCCGGCGGACATGCCCTTGGCGTCCTTGCTGTAATATTCCGACTGATTGGAAAGCAGCATGTTTTTGGTATAGACGGTCACCGCCTCGTTTTTATTCGTGGCCGAAACCGTGTAGGCTCTTGCGGAGCACATTTTCATAAATGTGGCATTCTGATAGGCGTAGGCTGCGATTTTCGCCGTGTCGGCGGCCGTGGTATAGGCGGTGCTGTCAAGGCCGGTCGCATTGAGATAAAGCGTGTTTTCGGCACCGAGCTCCGCGGCTTTTTCGTTCATCATCGAGACAAATCCCGTGATGCTTCCGGCGATTTCGATGGCAAGTACGTTCGCGGCATCGTTTGCGCCGGAGACGAGCAGGGCATAGAGCAGATCCTGGACGGGAATTTCCTCGCCGGTTTTGAGCCCGAGCACGGAACTGCCCTCGAGCCCGCGAAGCGCCGCGGCGCTTACGGTGACGACGGTGTCGAGCCGTCCCTCGAAGTGCTCCAGCGCAAGGATCCCCGTCATGATTTTGACGGTGGAGCCCGGCGCGGTGCGGCTGTCCGCATCCTTAGAGAATACGAGCCTTCCGTTTCGCACGTTATAGACCGCAACATATCGGGAGCTTATATCATCTGCTTTCGGATAGTCTTCGGCTCCCGCCGGCACCGAAAAAGACACGAATATGAGCATGATGAGGGCGACGACTGCCGCGCATCGCCGGTAAACCGATGCTTGGGACTTCGCTGTGGAGTTTTTTCTCATGAGGCGTGCCCCGTTTCCGGGCGAAAATATTCTGCGGTTTCCTCGATGTTGTGCATGACCGCCTCCCGCAGTGCCTCGGGACTCTCGAATTTCTTTTCCGGACGCAGGAATCTGCAAAATTCCACCCGAATCGTCTTTCCGTACAGGTCGCCGTCAAAACGGAGGAGATGGGTTTCACAGTTTACGTTCTCCGTGTTTTCGACCGTGGGACGCACGCCGACGTTTGCGACGCCTGGATACGTATGTCCGTCCACGACGGCGCGCACGGCGTATACGCCGAACCGCGGGACTGCGCGCCCTTCGGGAAAGCGTTGATTGGCTGTCGGAAAGCCGAGCAGACGCCCGAGCTTTTTTCCCGCGACGACCTCTCCCGTGAGGGAATACGGTCTGCCAAGCATGGCTGTCGCTGTTTCGACGTCTCCCGCCGCGAGCGCCGCGCGGATTTCCGAGGAGCTGACCGTCACGCCGCCGATTTGATAGGGCGGCATGACCGTGACCGAGGCGCCGAGCGCATGAAACGCTTCGGAGAGCGTTTCCGCCGTTCCCGCGGCGTTTTTCCCGTATCGGAAATTGAAGCCGCAGACGGCGGCGCGGACATGACAGCGCTGGTATAGGATTTCCTTGGCAAAAACGTCGGCTTCCATATCGCGGACGTTCTCGAAATCCTCGATGAAAACGATGTCAATGCCGAGCTCGTGGAAAAGCGACAGACGTTCCTCCACGGAGGACAGCAGGCCGGGCTTCCCGTTCAGAAACCGCGAGGATGGCTCGGCAAAGGTCCAGACGGCGCTTTTTGAGGTATTCTGCCGTGCCGCGGCGAGGGAGATCAGCGCCTTGTGGCCGAGATGAACGCCGTCGAAGTTCCCGATGGCGCAGGAGAGCGTCTCCTCCGGCAAAAGAACGGCCTCCTTGCCGGTCGCAAGATCAATTTGCTTCATTTTTTATATCCTTGGTATATATCGCAGCTTGCTGCCGAAATAGTCGCTTTGTGAAAGAACCGTATCCGCATAGGAGCCGCGTTCGAGATAAATGCTGTCGAGGACAGCGCAGCCGTCGAACGCGCTGCGGGGAAGCTGGCGCAGGGCAAGCGGCAGCCGGATGCTTTTCAATTTTCTGCATCCGCAGAAGGCCTGATCGCCGATGCTTTCGAGTGAGTCGGGCAGCTCGATATCCCGCAGTCCCGTGCATCCGAAAAATGCTCTTGCGCCGAGCTCGCGCAGAAGGGCAGAGAGCTTCACGTCGTAAAGGTTTTCACATTCAAAAAACACATTTCGCCCGATGCTTGTCACGGAATCCGCCATGTGGATCTTCGTCAGCCTGTTACAAGAGGAAAAGGCGTTCGCATCGATCGCTTCGATCCCGTCGGAAACGAACACCTCTTCGATGAAATCGCATTGCAAAAAGGCGCGCGCTCCGATCTTTTTGACGGGGATCCCACGAATCACGGACGGGATATCCGCTTTCGGCAGGAGACTGGCGCGGTAAGATCGGAAGAGCACACGTCTGAACTCCAGTCACATGTCATAATATCGTATGCCGTCTTCTGATTGAAAAAAAAAAAAAAAAAAAAAAAAAAAATAATAAAAAAAT
>URZF01000199.1 GCA_900552255.1 uncultured Eubacteriales bacterium
GCGTAAAATAAATCAGAATCTATGCGTTTGAAAAGACGAAAGGGGAAAGAGATATGGCAATCAAAATCTTTATCGATCAGGGGCACAATCCGGAAAATCCGAACGCGGGGGCGGAGGGCAACGGGTACCGTGAGCAGGACCTCGTATATTATATCGGAAAAGAGCTGGAGACGCTGCTGAATGCCAATCCGAATTTCGAGGCGAGAACGTCGCGCAATTCTCCGGACGAAATCCTCGGAACGAGCATCGCGTCGAGCCTTGCCGCCAGAGCGAACGCCGCGAATTCATGGCCGGCGGATTACTTTATCAGCATTCATGCGAATGCGTCCGAGATCGCAAGCGCGTCAGGCAGCGAAGCGTTTGTATACAGCCTGTCCTCGCCCGCCTTTGGACTTGCGGAGAATATCCTCATCGGGCTTTCGGAGGCGACGGGACTTGCCGACCGCGGCGTGACCGAGAGGCCGACGCTTTATGTCCTGCGGAAAACGACGATGCCGGCGCTGCTGCTGGAGGTGGGCTTTATCACGAACGCCAGCGACGCGGCGCTGATGGCGAACAATCCTGGGCTGATTGCAAGAGGCATTTACAACGGGATTTTACGGTATTTCGGCTTGAATTGAGGAGTGGTTTTTGTCATACCGGTATTTCATGAGCTCCGTAATGACGAACGCGATGAGGAAGCCGAACAGAATATCGGAAAGATAATGCGCGCCGGCGGCGAGCCTGCTTATCGCCATCAAAAGGATAAAAGCGGAACAGGCGATATATAGAGCGGTGTTATATTTCGTGCCTTTTCCGTGTAGCCACATGGGCAGCATGAGCGTCAGCGTGTTGTGCGCCGTGTGTCCGGACGGAAACGAATGGGAGCCGGAGAAAAAATTGGGACGGTACCACGGGGCAAAGCCGTCCAAGGAGCCTGCGGCGACGAGCTCTCTCAGACGGATTCTGCCCCAAACCACCTTGAGCGCCGATACGGTGACGAGAATGAGTATCGCCGCCGCGAGTGTGTATGCCGCCGGATAAAACAGCTTTTTGCGCGCGGTTTCCGGTATCAAACTGACGCAAAGCAGAGCGGCGAGCGCGAGGGCGGCGGATAACAGTGCGACTGCCAGATACATCCTTGCCGTGAGGCTGCCGTACAGGTATTCCGCGGTTTTGCCGCAGCCGTATGCCATAAGGCAGGTCACGGGGAGTACGGAAAAAATCCGGATCCAAACGGCGGCTTTTTTGTGCTTTTCAGCGAGAACGGATGTCACGAGATAAAACGCCGCGGCGGAAATGATAACGGCAGGCCATTCTCCGAGGATTTCGAGCACGGAAGCGAAAACGGGCACGGAGAGGGAAAGCGCTCCGCCCGCATCGGAAAGTCCGGAAAGCGCCGACGAGATCTCGAGATCAAAAAAAGACGCGACAAGAAGTCCGGCGATAAACAAAACGCCGATAATGCCGTATATTGTTTTTTTGTGCTGGGACAGTTTCATTTCCGTCTCCGTTTCCCGGCATGCTTGCCGTATGGATGCTGTGGGCGGGAAAACGTGTTTTTGCGTTTTCCCGCCCATGCTGTCGTTTTTGGATGTCAATTTGTCCTCGCGAGCGCGGCGGCGCCGATGATGCCGGCGTCGTTGCCGAGCGCGGCCGTGCGGATTTCGGTTTTCAGCACGCCGTCCTTGGAATAGATTTCATGAGAAAGCTTTTCTTTCAGCGGCAGGATCAAGTGATCGCCTTCCCCGCAGATGCCGCCGCCGATGGTGAGCACCTCCGGCTGGAAGATGTTGATAAGGTTCGCGATCCCGCATGCGAGATAGCTTATGTAGGCATCGACGACCGCGGCCGCGGTCTTATCTCCCTTTTTCATCGCGGCGAATGCGGTCTTTCCGCCGACGCGGCTGATGTCGCCGCCGCACATCTCGCGCATCAGCGTGTCGGATCCCGTTTCAAACGCTTCCTTGGTCATTTTGATGAGCGCGGTCGCGGAGCCGTATGCCTCAAAGCAGCCGCGTCTGCCGCAGGAGCAGGGACGTCCGCCGTATTCGATCACCATGTGGCCGAGCTCCGCACCGCCGTAGGCGCATCCGGTGAGCACCTTTCCGTCTAAAATCACGCCGCCGCCGACGCCGGTGCCGAGCGTGATCATGACGGAGGACGACGTTCCCCGCGCGGCTCCTGCCACCGCCTCGCCGAGCGCCGCGAGATTGGCGTCGTTGCCGAGCGCGACCTTGTCCTTCGGGATATCCATATATTCGGAAAACAGCTTTTGAAGCGGAAAGTCCAAAAACTTGATGTTATTGGCATACTCGACGATACCGGTTTTCGGATTGACGGTGCCCGGGCAGGCGATGCCGTCTCCCGCCGTCTCCTGCGGGGTGGCGCCGCATTCCGCAAGAAGCCTTTTGCAAAGCTCCGCCATATCGCGGACGATAGGCTCCGGTCCTCTTTGCGCAAGCGTGGGCACCGAGCTTTTTTTTATGATGGAATAATGTTCGTCGACGATCCCGACGGCGATATTGGTCCCGCCGAGGTCGACGCCTATGCTGTATTTCATGCTGTAACTCCGTTCTGCCGTTTCCGGCTGAAATGCGACGACGGGCTTTCTCTGTCGTATGACAGCCGCCTCTGCCGCGTAACATCTCTATTATAATATAATGGGCAAATCTTGTCAATATTTGATGAAATGAAAGATTTCCCGTTTTTTCTTTTTCATTGAAAATTTGTTTTTTTTTATTTATTTTTCGTGTTCTTTATTTGTTTTCTAATTTTTTTGGTAGTTTTTTTTTTTTTTTTTTTTTTTTTTTTTAATGATACGGCGACCACCGAGATCTACACTCTTTCCCTACACGACGCTC
>URZF01000200.1 GCA_900552255.1 uncultured Eubacteriales bacterium
TTTCGTAATTTTGTCGCCAAAATACAAATATTATTCAGATTATTAAACTGTTTATAGAAATAAAGTTATGCGCAATACAAAACTCCAATATTACCTACCGCGTATATGATTATAACCGCCGCGGTGCGGACGGAAAGCTGCGCGAGCTTCATGTGGACGACGCACTGGCGGTCATTGAAAAGATTCCCGACCCGCTTGCGAAGCGGGCGCAGACGGATCCGGCGCACGGTGTTCTTGCGCGGTGCGGTTATTTTTCCGTATATCACTTTGCGGGTGCGTTTTCCATGACGGCGACGGAAAAGAGCTTTGTCCATCTGCTTTGCCTCGACGGAGCGGCGACGCTCACATGGGAGAACGGCGCCATGCCCGTTGCCAAAGGCGAAAGCGTATTGATTCCGGCGGGACTTGGAGAGTTTGCCGTTTCAGACGGCGCCGATATTGTGGTATCGACACTGTGAAAAAGCTGTTGGTGAGGGCACGAGCGCGATTGGGCGCTGTCCTTGCAGCCTTTCTTTTGCTGATAAATTTCGGATATTATAAGTCATCGGAAGAAACTGTATTTTTTGGGGGGATTTGGTTTCTGGTTGTCTCGCTATGTCATTATATAGAGCTGCCGACGGCATCGGAGCCGATGGATGATAGGTCTGCGTTTTTTATGAAAAGGGGTTTAAAACGCTCGTATCAAAAGCGGGATGATCTAGTCGGATATTTTCGCTTGGTCAGATCGTTGGCACGCGGCGGACTGCTTCTCGGCTTTGTTTTCTTTGTGGCCGGTATGATTTTGTTTTATGGGAAATGACAAACGATAAGCGGGGAGCCCTTGCTTTGACTGTGTGTCTTAAATAAGAATCCCGCTGAAATTCAGCGGGATTCTTATTTTGGGCTGCACACATATAAATTCACGTCCCATGCGGGAATATACGGATGCTTGCGCAGATACAGCCGGTGCTTCGGCAGAAGCTCGTGAATCAGCGGCGGAAGCTCGAAAAGATCGCGGCTCTTGTGGTAAAGCGACACGATTAGCTCCGTACTGTTGCTTTGCATGGTCCGGAGGGAGCCGAGGAGCGCCTCCTTTTCCGCCCCCTCCACATCGTATTTGATGAGCAGCTTCTCACCGGAAAAGGAGACGCGCGCGTCGAGGGTATCGCACTCACATTCGTGAATTTTTGCGCCGCTTTTGGTTTTGGCGGCGTCGGAAAAATTGCAGAGCGAGGTATTGCGTCCCGCGCCGTCCGTCAGGGACTTTATTTCATGCAGATTCCATGCGCAAAGGGGAAAGGCTGTCGTTTCCACACTGTTAAGCCGAGATAAGCAGCCCTCGAGCTTCGCGAATATTTTTGGGGACGGCTCGAACGCCACGATCTTGCGAACGGACGGAAAATATGCCAGCGTCTCTGTGATGGTGTCCCCTTTGTATGCGCCAAGATCGGCGTATGCCGTGTAACCGCCGGAGAGAAGCGAGGTCATTGCCTCGTGCTTTGGTGTGTCCGCCCGACGGAGATAAGAAATATCCCCCGACAGTTTATAAGAGATCACGTCGTCAAACACCGCTTGGGATTTTTCATCCGCGAGCAGCATCCGGGTGCGCTCACATTCCGGCGCGTGAGAAAGATAAAAATCCGCATCGAAAAGCTCTCCGCCGCAGATGGGGACATCAGGCGCTAAGAGCGCATGTCGCTCCGAAAGGCGGCAAATTTCCGTCATGACCGGTTCCAATGAGGAGCCGAATGCGAGCAGGATAAGGAATCTTTCATATTTTTCTTCGATTTCGGCAAGTGTGAGGACGCGCTTTTCGTGGAAGCTGTGTCCGCGGACGAAGCCGTCGGAAGCGAAGAAATCCGAAACGGCGATCCCTTTTTCGGAAAGCACGTCAAGGATTTTGTCGGCGCCGTTTCCCATGCCGTACATGACGATGGGAAGAGGCGTATCCGCAAGCCGCCGCCAAAGATTCTTTTCCGCAAGAAGAGCTTTATCAATCATCGAAGATCACGCGGAAGGCGGGGTGGTTGTAAATACATTTTGCGATAAGCGCGCAGCCGACCGCCTTTGGGTGGACGCGGTCGCCGGAGAGGAGATATGAGGAACCGACGGCGGCGACATACTGGTCGAGCGGCGTCTGAATGTCGATATAACCGATGCCGTATTCCTCGGCGAGCTTTTTATATCCCGCGTTGATTTCATCGCACATGCGTCTCATGGGATCGGTGCGGTCCGTTTCAAGGAAATAGGGGGACAGAATGACCGGAACGGCGCCTTGTGCGCGTGTCTTTTCGATCATGGTCCTCATGTTTTCGACGGTTTGCTCAACGGAGATCAGCTCCTCGCGAAGCGCGCCTCCGTCGAAATGGCGCCAAATGTCGTTGACGCCGATCATGATGAAAAGGTAGTCGGGATCGTAGGCGAGCACCTCCTCCTCAAAGCGATCAAGAAGCATCTTCGACGTATTGCCGCTGGTGGCGGAATTGAGATATTTGATATGATGATTCGGCATGTCCGCCCATGTATCGATAAAAATTCTTGAAAGATAGCTGTCCCCGATGGTGCCGAAGCCGTCTCCGATCGGACGTCCCCGCTTGCAGTCCGTGATGCTGTCTCCTGTGAACATAACCGCTTTCCATTTCATTTTTTGTGTCCTCCGAAATCTGTTGATATTTCCGATTAAACGCCTATCATAAAAGCAACGAAGCGGGCAGACTACAATAGTCCTATGTAAGAGGTATACGAAGCTGCTTACACAAACGGATAACCGATACCCTGAGCATAATAGCATATTTTTATAGGATTTGCAAGGATATTCTGCAAAAATAAGGCTTTTATTCATGGATTTTCTCGGG
>URZF01000201.1 GCA_900552255.1 uncultured Eubacteriales bacterium
GCCGATAAGCAGCCCGGCCATAAGGAGAAGCTGCCAAAACCGCATCTCCGGCAGAAGAAACGGAGCGGAAAACAAAAGAATATAAGAAAACAGAATCGCCGCAAGCCTTTTATGAGCGGTCACATTCAATTCCGCAGCCTCCTTTCTCCAGCATAAGATCAATCGCGTTATAAGGTTTGATATCCTCAGATTTGACAAAAGCCTGCAAGGAATGCAGGCTTTTGAAATATAGGCTCAGAGCTTGGAAAGGCGTGATTCCAATTCTGCGCGAAGCTCGGAATAGCCGGGCTTGTCGAGAAGCGCGAACATGTTTTTCTTATACGCCTCGACGCCGGGCTGATTGAACGGATTGACGCCCAGCATATAGCCGGAAACCGCGCACGCCTTTTCAAAGAAATAGACGAGATAACCGAAGTCAAACGCGGAACGGGAGGTAAGCGTAATCGAAAGATTCGGAACGCCGCCGTCCGTGTGGGCGAGTACTGTGCCGTCATGCGCCATTTGATTGACGTAATTTACCGTCTTGCCGGCCATGAAGTTCAGTCCGTCGCCGTTCTCCGCGTCGGCGGGAACAGTGAAGCCGTCGTCGATATCCACGTTGACGACCGTCTCGAACATCGATCTTGTGCCCTCTTGGATAAACTGTCCGATGGAATGAAGATCGGTGGAATACACGGCGCTTGCCGGATACAAGCCCTTGCCGTCCTTGCCCTCGGATTCACCGTAAAGCTGCTTCCACCATTCGCAGGTCATCGCAAGCGCCGGATCGTTCACAGCGAGAATCTCGATGCCCTTTCCCTTCCGGTAAAGGATATTGCGCAGGGCGGCGTATCTGAGGCATCCGTTGGTATGGACATCCCCCGCCAGAAAATCGTCGTAGGCTGCGTCGGCGCCCGCCATCATTTCCTCGATATCGGCTCCGGAAACCGCGATGGGCAGAAGCCCGACGGGTGTGAGCACGGAATATCTGCCGCCGACGTCGTCGGCGATCACAAAGCTCTCATAGCCGTATGTATCCGCCTGAGAGCGAAGCGCGCCGCGCGACTTGTCGGTCGTCGCGAAGATCCGCTCGGCTGCGCCTTCTTTTCCATATTTCTCGATCAAAAGATCGCGGAAAATGCGGAACGCGATGGCGGGCTCGGTCGTCGTGCCGGACTTGGAAATCACATTGACGCATACGTCGCGCCCTTCGCAAAGCTCAAGAATCTCTTTCAGATGGGAGGAGCTGATATCGTTGCCGACAAAATAAATGTCGGGCGTATTTTTCTTCTTGTTGTTGTAATAGCTGCCGTGGATGAACTCGACCGCGGCGCGGGCGCCGAGATAAGAGCCGCCGATGCCGATGACGACAAGCACATCACACATGCCGCGAATCTTCTCCGCAGCTTTTTTTACCGCGGCAAGCTCGGTACGGTCATAATTCTTCGGAAGCTCGAGCCAGCCGAGAAAATCCGATCCGGCGCCGCTTTTATCAAGAAGCGTGCGGTGCGCCGCCGAAACCTCCTTTTCAACCGCTCCGATTTCCGCCTCGGAAACAAAGCCGTGAACATATTTGTCGGAAAAAACAAAAGCCATATATACCTCAATTCCGCCGCATATGCGGCATAATATCATTCGCTACATGTGAAACTGCTGCGGCTTCGCGGCGCCTGCAACGCCGCCGCTGTCGTGGCCGCATTCCGCTCTGTCGTCCTCACGGCATAAATGTGAGGAAAGGCAGGTACGCTTCTCAAAACCGTTGTCATCGCTCGACGTCATGACGATCACATTGTCGTCCAGCTTCGGACAATACCTCGACGACATCTGACGGACTTCATTTTTTTTGGACAAATCAATCAACCCCCGAAACGTTTTTACCTATATTTTTCGTAGGATTTGATGGATTATTCATAAATCCGTCATTTTTTCTTCATTTTTCGGCTCGGAAAAAATCCGCATCCGCGCTTCCTTATACCCGTCGAGTCCCGCCTTCTGCATCGCGCCGAAAATCCGATGGCGCAGTCCTTTATTATGATATTCCAAATCCGCAAGAAGTTTTTTCATGTTTTCGCGCTCGGTATTGCCGTTCGCGGGACAGCCGCTTTCGATCACGGGAAGCGCGGCCTGCGACGCAAAATACCGGATATCCTTCTCCGGCGCGTAAAGAAACGGACGAATGACCGTCACATCGGTTCGGTCGAGATAGGTGACGGGCGCAAAGCAGCCAAGTCTCCCCTCATAGAAAAGATTGAGCATGAACGTTTCCACCGCGTCGTCGAAATGATGGCCGAGCGCCACCTTGTGACAGCCGAGCTTTTTCGCGGTATCGTTGACCATGCCGCGCCGCAGCTTCGCGCACAGCGAGCATGGATTGCTTTCATGACGGATATCAAACACGATCCTCGCGATATTCGACGGCTCCACATGATATGCCACGTCAAGCGAGGCGCACAGCTCTGCAATCGGAGAAAAATCGGACGGCGCCCCGCCTGAAAGCTCGTCGAATCGCATGTCGACCGTCAGCGCGACAAGCTCAAAGCGCTTCGGATAGAATCTGCGCAGCTCGGCAAGCGTATAAAGAAGCGAGAGCGAATCCTTGCCGGCGGAAACGCCGACGGCAATTTTGTCTCCCTCGGAAATCATATCATAATCGTCGACGGCGCGCCTTGCATAGCTGAGCAGCCGTCTCATTCCCTTTATCATGGATCTCGTCCTTTTATCCTTATATTCGGCGTGTTTCGATTTATTATATCAAAAAATCAGACACATTTCAATATCTTCCGACAAGTTTCCGGCAAATTTTTTATAGAACTGGAAATATGTTGCAAAGGTCCTTTTGTATAAGAAACGA
>URZF01000202.1 GCA_900552255.1 uncultured Eubacteriales bacterium
GCAAGCTCAACACAAATAGACTTGAACATCGCCGCCGTTTGACAGATACTTTTATAAATACGATCATCCTTTATAATGACGGGCGTATATATTTCGGTTGTAATTACAAAGACTGTTCAAAAACTATGACCTTTGCTGAGCTCGAATCGGCTGGCATAGGTTCGGATTTTAATGCACTCGCTGCACCATATGAAAAGGAGCATGCCTCTGTCGGCCTAATCAGGCTGTTCAGAAGCAGGCTCCTTTTACGATCTGATTGGATTGGATTTCTTGCTGCCGCTCCGCTTTTGTAAATTTCGGGCGGCTGCGGTGTGAAATCTGTCGTCCTTGCATAAAAAACCGCCGTGGATGTCCAAGTCATCGGATTTCTACGGCGGTTCCCGCATCAGTTGCCGCCCGGTCCGTCTCTGCGTTCGCGCGTATCGGGAATTTCGATTTTTCCCTTGATATCGCCGGGCGCTACGGGCTTTTTATTTTTTTCAGACGGCTTTCCTTGCTTTGGCTTTGCTGTGTTTTCCTTGGACATACAATCCCCTCCTTTTTCATATTTAGTATGCTTCGTCGGAGGAGATCCATTCATATTCCGCGAATGGATATAAGAGCTGCTGCTATTGGCAGCAGCTCTTAAAACGGTTTTCTTTACTTCACAGAGATGGAAAAATAACATTTGCCGTCTTTTTCACGGAATCGTATCCGATAGAGGGAATCGATCTCTAGGGCGCCGTTTGCGCTGGGATTGTCGAAGGCTGGCTGGATGACCATGTCGTCTTTGTCCTGATAGCCAGACAGGATGATTTCGTTTTCCAGCGTTTCCGTCTTGTACCAGCCGCATTCGTCGTAGAATTGTAAATATTCGTCAAGGCCGCCGCTCGTTTTGTATTCGACATCGATGTATAACGTGTAATACGGTGTGGCCCCTTCCAGTATCAACGGGTCCGTGATGAGATGCACTGGCAGCAGAAGCGCGGATTTTGTTTGATTGCCGTTTCCGTCTATATCGGTTATCAGAACGCCTCGCATACCGCTGAATACATACTGGCTTTCATGCTCGGCAAGGCAATAATAATCGGTATAACCGCCCCCGCTTGTCCTTTTGATCCAAATTGCGCGCTCATATTTTGATGCGCTGATTTCCGGAATTTTTGAGATGGCGTCATATAGCTCATCGAGCGTCAGCTCCGTCTCGAATGTGAGATCGCCGTTTCCCTCCAAGCCGCCGACCGAAGCATTGTCCGCCCGGATGGGCAGGGTCAGCTTTTCTTTGCTGAAAAGAGCGATGGCCGTGATGCTGTCGACAGCTCTGTTTCCGCTGCACCCTGCAAAAGAGAACAGAAGAAGTAGCAAAGCTGCGGCAAAACAAAAGAAGCTTATCCCGATTTTTTGAGATCTCACGGGTTTATTCGACCTCCATCGCGTAAATGCTTCCGAGTGTTCCGACGATCGTCACTTCCGCATAGCCGTTCCAGCCGTAATGACAGATGAAATCATCGCCGGAATATTGGTATGCTACAACGGCATGTCCGGATTTCTTTCCGGTGCCGGAATAATTGGGCGGATCCGCCAAGCTGCCGAAAAGCTCCACCGGATAACCGTTGTCAAGGATTCCGCGGATCGTGCTTTTTGTGAAGAAACCCCAATATCTGTCCGTGTGATCGATGTCCGTGATGCCCTTGAGACTCAGATACTGCTTGGAGACGGAATGGATATGTATGGAGGTGGTGGTGTCCTTGGGATCCAAGTCATATAAATACTTTGTGAAGGAGCTGTCGTTGTTTTTGAGCTGCGTTTTGGAAGCATTGGTCCAATATTGGTCGTCCATATACTTATCGTCTACAAATTTATCAAAAAAGGCGTAAAGTATGTTTAGTCCGACGAATCCGCAGCAGCCGTCGCCCACGCTGAAATAGCCGCAGCTGCTGAGGTTTTTGAACCAGTCCACTTGCGCTTGCGTCAGACCGCTCTGCACTGAGGTCGTATTTGCCTGAACCATGGTTGCATATGCGGTCGTGTTGCTGTTGATTACATAATCCAGTGTAACGATGCTTTTGTTTTGGTTTAGTTCCGCAGTCATATTCGCAGATGTCAGATTCATTCTCTGGACATCGACCGAATTGTCTATGATTTCATCGATGACGGTATGATAGAAAATACCGTCTTCCTCAATATAGTATTCCGTCGGCCCTCCGTAATATAGGGTATTGCCCGAGAGTCCCGCATAGGGAGAAGGCGCACTCGGCGATGATTCGACAAAAACACCGGATTCGGGATGATAGATCATATAGCCTGTCGGACTGCCCTCTATCACCAAATAATCCTCTCCGGAAAAATCCTTGACGGGAAGGATCCTCGCGATTGACAGAGCTTGGTTTTCCTTTTGGATGCTGCTCATTTTGGCTGAAAACACATTTAGGAGATTTCTGCTGACCGCGGTGCTGTTTTCCGCGGCCGTGATGCCGGATGCTCCGATTGTGAGCTGAGTCACATTGGCAAAAAGCATGACAAGAGCGATGGCGGTGGAGATGATTTTTACGAAATTCGTTTTTGTACATTTTCTTTGTGTCATTTTTGATTCCTCCCATTTTTATTTTGTCCTGTGTTTGGGTTTCCCGCCGGTTTCTGCGGCGGATTTTTATGACTTCGCTTTGCATATAGGGAATTTCTTTCCTATATGCCCGCACAGCCGAAAGAGAAGGGGGATCGCCATATTGCCGAAAATACCGTGACCGCTGACTGCTTTCATACCGACAGTCCTCCTATCATACTAAGATCTATAAAACAGCGCATAAGAAGACAGGTATGTAAACCCTAAATTCTTATGAGCATC
>URZF01000203.1 GCA_900552255.1 uncultured Eubacteriales bacterium
AGCGGATTTACAATGAAAATATAATTGTTGGTAAGGGATATATGAAAAAATACCCGCAGAAAATCTCTGCGGGTATTTTTGTATATTCGGAAAATCAGTTGCCGTCCTTGATAGCAGCCTGAGCCGCCGCAAGTCTTGCGATCGGCACACGGAACGGAGAGCAGGACACATAGGTGAGCCCGATCTTGTGGCAGAATTCCACGGTGGACGGATCGCCGCCGTGCTCGCCGCAGATGCCGAGCTTGATGTCGGGACGTGTGGAACGTCCGAGCTCGCAGGCCATTTTCACGAGCTTGCCGACGCCGGTCTGGTCGATCTTGGCGAACGGATCGTTCTCGTAGATCTTCTTCTCATAGTATGCGCCGAGGAATTTGCCCGCGTCGTCACGGCTGAAGCCGAACGTCATCTGCGTCAGGTCGTTGGTGCCGAACGAGAAGAACTCCGCATCCTTTGCGATCTCATCCGCGGTAAGCGCCGCGCGCGGAATCTCAATCATGGTGCCGACCTTGTAGTGCATATCGGAGCCGGCTGCGCTGATTTCCGCATCCGCGGTCTCGCAGACGATTGTCTTGACATAATGGAGCTCTTTGACCTCGCCGACGAGCGGAATCATGATTTCCGGAACGATATCCCAGTCCGGATGCGCCTTTTTGACATTGATTGCGGCACGGATGACCGCTCTTGTCTGCATCTTTGCGATTTCCGGATAGGTTACGGCGAGACGGCAGCCGCGGTGTCCCATCATCGGGTTGAATTCATGCAGGGAAACGATGATCGCCTTGATATCGGCAACGGTCTTGCCCTGTGCCTGGGCGAGAAGCTCGATATCCTTCTCCTCGGTCGGAACGAACTCATGGAGCGGGGGATCGAGGAAGCGGATCGTAACGGGACGGCCTTCCATCGCCTCATAAAGCTTCTCGAAGTCGCCCTGCTGCATCGGAAGCAGCTTGTCGAGCGCGGCCTCTCTCTGTTCTACGGTGTCGGAGCAGATCATCTCACGGATTGCGGCGATTCTGTCGCCGTCGAAGAACATGTGCTCGGTACGGCAGAGACCGATGCCCTCGGCGCCAAGCTCAAACGCCTTTTTCGCGTCGCGCGGCGTGTCGGCGTTGGTTCTGACCTGGAGCTTGCGGTATTTGTCCGCCCAAGCCATGATTCTGCCGAACTCGCCGACGATGGTTGCGTCGACGGTCGGGATCTGGCCGTCATAGATATTGCCGGTGGATCCGTCGATGGAGATATAATCGCCTTCGCGGTAGGTTTTGCCGGCGAGAACGAATTGCTTGTTTTCCTCGTCCATGTTGATTTCGGAGCAGCCGGAAACGCAGCAGGTACCCATGCCGCGGGCAACGACGGCCGCGTGGGAGGTCATGCCGCCGCGGACGGTGAGGATGCCCTGAGAAGCCTTCATGCCTTCGATGTCCTCGGGAGAGGTTTCAAGACGAACAAGAACGACCTTCTTGCCAGCGGCTTTCCAAGCTTTGGCGTCCTCTGCGGTGAATACGATCTGGCCGCAGGCAGCGCCGGGAGAAGCGGCGAGCGCTTTGGCAACGGGCTTTGCCTCTTTCAGCGCTTTGGGATCGAACTGCGGATGGAGCAGCGTGTCGAGGTTGCGCGGGTCGATCATCAGAACGGCCTGCTTTTCAGTGATCATGCCTTCGTCGACGAGATCGCATGCGATTTTCAGCGCAGCCTTTGCGGTTCTCTTGCCGTTGCGCGTCTGGAGCATATAGAGATGCTTGTCCTCGATGGTGAACTCCATGTCCTGCATGTCGTGATAGTGATTTTCAAGCGTCTGGCAGATGGTCTTGAACTGCTCGAATACTTCGGGCATGATCTCGGCCATTTTGGCAATCGGCATCGGCGTGCGGACGCCGGCCACGACGTCCTCGCCCTGCGCGTTCATGAGGAACTCGCCCATGAGCTTCTTTTCGCCGGTTGCGGGATCACGTGTGAACGCAACACCGGTTCCGGAGGTGTCGCCGAGGTTTCCGAACGCCATCATCTGTACGTTGACGGCGGTGCCCCAAGAGTAGGGGATATCGTTGTCGCGGCGGTATACGTTCGCGCGCGGGTTGTCCCAGGAACGGAACACAGCCTTGATCGCACCCATGAGCTGTTCCTTCGGATCGCTCGGGAAATCGACGCCGATCTTTGCTTTATATTCCGCTTTGAACTGATTGGCAAGCTCTTTGAGGTCGTCGGCGGTCAGCTCCACATCCTGCTTCACGCCCTTTTCCTCTTTCATTTTGTCGATGAGCTGCTCGAAATATTTTTTGCCGACCTCCATAACGACGTCGGAGTACATCTGAATAAATCTTCTGTAACAGTCGTAAGCCCAGCGGGGATTGCCGGATTTTCTCGCCATAACCTCGACGACCTCTTCATTCAGGCCGAGGTTTAAGATGGTGTCCATCATGCCGGGCATGGAAGCTCTCGCGCCGGAACGGACGGATACGAGCAGAGGATTTTCGTGATCGCCGAATTTTTTGCCGGTGATCTGCTCCATTTTTTCGATGTATTCCATGATCTGAGCCATGATCTCATCGTTGATCTTCTGTCCGTCCTCATAGTACTGGGTGCAGGCTTCCGTCGTGATGGTGAAGCCCTGCGGAACCGGAAGACCGAGATTTGTCATTTCAGCAAGGTTTGCGCCTTTACCGCCGAGAAGCTCGCGCATGTTCGCGTTGCCTTCGGTAAAAAGGTAGACGTATTTTTTTGCCATTGTTGTTTTACCTCCGAGATTTTTTGGTTTTTGTGGATAAAATTTGAAACAAAACCTTTCCGATATGATAT
>URZF01000204.1 GCA_900552255.1 uncultured Eubacteriales bacterium
ATAATCCGCCAAGACGGAAGAATACGTTGTATCGTCTGCGCCGCCGTATTCCGTCGTCTCTTTTTGGCGTTCTTTTCAAAAATCTTGTAAAAATCTCCGTTTTGTTCTGAAATCCGCCGAAATCCTCACGCCGCATCCTCGGAGGATTCCGTGAGCCTGCGGACGCGGACAAGCTCCACCGTCATATCGTCCGCGCGCACGGCCGCGCCCTCGGCCGCACGGATGATTTTTTCCGCCATGGCGCCGAGGTTATCCGTCCATTCCCGCGAGATAAATTCGATGAACCACGCGGGGTCGCCGGTCTCGCTCGCCTCGATATCGGAGGCCACGCCGTCCGAGCATAAGAGAATCACGTCGCCGTCCTCGAGCTCGAACTCCGTGACCTCCGCGGAAACCTGCGGAACGATGCCGATCGGGAACGTGCCAGACGCGATTTTGTATAGCCGCTTATCACGTATGATATAGGATGGGACCGCCCCGCTTTTGATAAAGGAAGCGACGCCGAGCACGAGGTCTACCTCCAAGAGGTCTACCGTGGCAAAGCATTCCGTGCTCTTGGAGCATACGAGATTGTTGAGCATCTCGAGCGTCGTGGATTTTTTATTGCCGCAGGCCAGCATCTTTTCGAGGAACACGCGGCACATGCGCGAGGTCAGCGCGGCGTCCTCGCCGCTGCCCATGCCGTCGCAGATAAAGCAGTAGAAAAAGTCGTCATAGCTTTTCACGACCGAAACGCTGTCTCCGCAGACGCTCTCTCCTCTTTTGGAAACCTGCTTTCCGGAATATTCCACGGCATATCGCGGCGCGCCCTCCAGCGTCAGCGCGCTTTTCCCGTTCTCCAGCATAAATTCCGGCATACAGAACCGCGTGCCGCATACCGTTTCGCACAGCTCACGGATATCCGACGGACGCAGCGTGGTGCGGGCGATGTCCGCGCCCGTCGCAATCACATATTTTTTCCGGTCGCCGCAGACAATCAGATTTTCCGCGCGCAGTCCCGCGCGAAGAAACTGCCGCCGCAGACGGTCGGACAGCACCTTATCCACATTAAAGCTGATATTGCCCTCCGAGGCGGCGTCCGCGAACATCTGCGCCATCGCCTCGTAATCGAACGCAAAGATCTGCGTTTTGTCCTCACGGATCGCCTCCTCCAGCATCTTCGCGGAGCAGGCGCTGATCTCATGTGCGATCACGTCCAGCATCGGGCATTTCACCTTTGTGATATCATAAAGCCTTTCGCGGTCGATCTTCCCGGACGCCATAAGGCGGGACGCCAGCTTATCGGAGACCTTGTCCGTCTCCAAATTTTCAAGTCCCCGGCAGGTACATTCATTCGGACAGCCCTCACAGTGGCTCTTCCAAATCTCGATGCATTTTTCGCTGAGCTTTTCGGGCTTCGGCCGTCTGAATTTTTCCGAGAGGCTGTGCATGATCGCCGACAGCGCGTTCATCGAGCCCGCGATGCTGTCCATGCGGCGCTCTCTTTCCTGCTCCTTCTTGCGGGCGATAAGCTCCTTGCAGTCCGCGCCGTCTTCAGGCACCGTCCGCATGGAAAACGACGGCAGAATATGGAGCAGCGCGGGAACGGCGATCAGAACGGCCGCCGTCACGATCTCCGGCAAAAACTCCGCGATGACCTCCGTCCCGCCGAAATAAAGCCCGCCGCAGACCATGACGGCGATCGAGCCCGCCGCCGCGAGCAGGCTGTTCACCTCGAAAAAGATGCCGGCGATGAGTCCGGAAAGCGCAAAGATCGGCGCATATATCCCGCCGCAGGCAAGGCCGCATAAAAGGCCGACCGCGGAGCTTCGCGTCGGCTGTCCGAGCCAGCCCACGTATAATGTGATCATATAAGAAACGACGAGTCCGATCGAGAACGATCCGACTGAGATCCCCGAAAGGGAAAGCGAAAGACAGAAGGCCGCGGCGCCGAGCCCCGCTTCAAATGCCGGCGTAAAGCGGTATTCCGGCTCAAAGAAAAAGGAAAGAAGAAATGCGAACGACGCGGCGCACACCGTATTCAGAGCGAGAGACAAAATATCATATAGCTCCGTGCCGCCGCGGACGACATGGATAAGGGAAAAGCCGAGCGCAAAAATCGCGCAAAGCAAAACGCGCGCCGGCACCGTATCCGGAAGCCGCCCTGTTTTCCGAATCATTTTTCGTCCGTATACCGCGACGCAGAGAACCATCCGACACGCGCAAAGCGCGGCAGCGCCGATGCCGAAAAGAAGAATATCCCGTCCGAGCGCATACTCATAGGCGCACCGAAGCAGAATGCCGATCACCGCGAACACCGAATAGTTCGGCAATGATGCGACAAGCGCGCAGCCAAGCGGAAAGGCGCCCATCGGAAATTCCGTTCCGCCGAAGAAAAAGCCTATGACGAGCGTGCCGAGCGCCATGACCGCCTTCCGAATCCCCGGCGCGGTGTGGGAGGCCGGTACGGAAACCCGCCTCTCGCGCGCGGCCGTCGGCTCCAATTCTTTTATTCTTTCATCTGTCAAAGCTTTATCATCCTTTCGTTTTTTAACTTCTGGAAAATCCATTCCACCCTGTTATAAAGCATACACGAAAGGAGCCAAAGAGCGCGTCGATTCTGCACTGTCGTGTAAGACAACTTTCCGTCTCATACCGGCAAATCGGCGCGCTCTCTGTAAAATATCTTGGATAAATGGCTTTTTTTCGCGGTTTTCGCGAAAAATTTTTATGAAAATTGAGATCATAGATTCTTCCTCGTCGATTTTGCCGATTT
>URZF01000205.1 GCA_900552255.1 uncultured Eubacteriales bacterium
CAAAAAATTCATGATTTTTCGTCAGAGATCAAAATTTCAGCTCAGTAACCATCCTTGTTCTCTTTTTCCTGTTCCAGCAACAGTCTCACCGCTTCCGAAGCGAGCAAAAGTCCCGCCGCGGACGGTACGAACGGCACGCTTCCCGGTACCTGTCTTTTGCCACCCGGGATCCGACGGACATCGCCCGCATAATCCGCATGCGGCGGCAGCGGCGCTTCCTTGGAATATACAACTCTCATATGCAGAATCCCCCGCGCGCGAAGCTCACGGCGCATGACTCTGGCCAGCGGACACCCTTCGGTTTTGGCAAGATCCGAAATTTCGAGCATTTCCGGATGAAGCTTATTCCCCGCGCCCATCGCGCTGATGATGGGAACGCCCGCCGCATCCGCCCGCACGGCAAGCTCGATCTTAGCGGATACGGTATCGATGGCGTCGATGACGATATCATAAGACGAAAGATCGACGGAATCGGCGTTTTCCGGCAAATAGAACATAGGAAGCGCGGTCACGTCTGCCGCCGGATTGATATCGGCGATGCGCGCTTTCATCACCTCAGCCTTGTTTTGACCGACGGTAGAATGGAGCGCGACAAGCTGCCGGTTGATATTCGATTCCGACACCGAATCGGGATCGACAAGGCATATCGTGCCGATGCCGGCGCGCGCCAATGCTTCCGCGCAGTAAGAACCCACGCCGCCGACACCGAACAGAATCACGCGGGAACGCTTCAAGCGTTCGAGCGCGGCGTCTCCGACAAGGAACGCGGTGCGTATAAACTGCTCCTCCATGCCATCCTCCGGTTCCGATGTTATTTTCCTTCTTTTTTGAGCTTTCCGGCAAGCTTATAGCGCATATCGTTGGAAAGGATCCTCTTGCGCAGCCGGATGGATTTCGGCGTGACCTCGATCAGCTCGTCGTCCGCGATAAATTCGATCGCTTCCTCAAGGCTCATGATCTTGGCGGGAACCAAGCGCAGCGCCTCGTCCGCGCCCTTGGAACGGACAGCCGTGAGATGCTTTTCCTTGCAGACATTGACCGCGATGTCGCCCTGCTTCGGATTTTCGCCGACGATCATGCCCTCATAAACGGGACATTGATTGCTGATAAACATAATGCCCCTATCCTGTGCGTTGAACACGCCGTAGGAGGTCGATTCGCCGGCCTCGGAGGCGACAAGGGAGCCGGTGAAGCGGCGCGTAATCTCGCCCTTATAGGGCGCATAGGAATCAAAAACCGAATTGATGATGCCCTCTCCGCGGGTATCCGTCAAAAACTCGCTCCGATATCCGAACAGACATCTTGTAGGGATCAGATATTCGATTCTCGTTCGGGTCCCATGAGAGGATGGATTCATGTTGACAAGCTCGCCTTTTCTCGCACCGAGCTTTTCCATCACGGGGCCGCAGTATTCGTTCGGCACGTCGATATCCACGCGCTCGACAGGCTCGCAGAGCTTGCCGTCGATCTCCTTATACAATACACGGGGCGTGCTGACGCAAAGCTCATAGCCCTCGCGGCGCATATTCTCGATCAGAATGGAAAGGTGCATTTCCCCGCGTCCCGCTACCTTAAAGCAATCCGTCGTTTCCCCATCGGAAACGCGGAGAGAAACGTCCTTCAAAAGCTCCTTGTAAAGCCGCTCGCGAAGCTGACGGGAGGTCACAAACTTTCCCTCCTTGCCTGCAAACGGACTGTCGTTGACGGAGAACGTCATCTCCATGGTCGGCTCGCTGACCTTGACAAATTCAAGCGGCTCGGCACAATCTGTCGAGGTGATCGTATCTCCGATGGAAATATCCTCCGCGCCGGAAAAGCAGATGATATCGCCCATTTTCGCTTCCGTAACCGGAACGCGGCGAAGCCCGTCGATTTGGCTGATGCTGACGATTTTTGTTTTCTTGGGCGCTTTATCTTTATCATGGAAGTTGCAGATCATGACTTCCTGATTCTGGCGTATCGTACCTCTCTCGATGCGTCCGATTCCGATTCGGCCGACATAATCGTTATAGTCGATGGAGGACACAAGAAGCTGCAGCGGCGCGTCGATTTCCCCCTCGGGAGCGGGAATATAATCAAGAATGGTATCGAACAGGGGTCTTAAATCCGTTCCTGCCTCATACGGCGAATAAGACGCCGTTCCCGCCCTGCCGGAGCACCACAGCATCGGAGAATCGAGCTGCTCATCCGTCGCGTTGAGCTCGAGCAGCAGCTCCAGCACCTCGTCTCCGACCTCGTCGAGACGCGCGTCGGGACGGTCGATTTTGTTGACCACGACGATGACACGGTGATTGAGCTCCAACGCCTTTTTCAAGACAAAGCGCGTCTGCGGCATCGGTCCCTCCGCCGCGTCGACGAGCAGAATGACGCCGTTGACCATTTTCAGAATGCGCTCCACCTCGCCGCCGAAATCGGCATGTCCGGGCGTATCGACGATATTGATCTTGACGCCGTTATAATGCACGGCGGTATTTTTGGCGAGAATCGTGATGCCGCGCTCTCTTTCGATGGCATTGGAGTCCATGACACGCTCCTCCGTCGCCTGATTTTCCCTATATATGCCGCCCTGCTTCAGCATTTCATCCACAAGCGTCGTTTTGCCGTGGTCGACATGTGCGATGATGGCGACGTTTCTCAAATCTTCTCTTTTCAACCTTTTGTCCTCGCTTATATTAAAATTCATATCCTTAACTTATA
>URZF01000206.1 GCA_900552255.1 uncultured Eubacteriales bacterium
GTCCGCGTCTGCAAGGACGATTTCGGCGGCTTTTTTCATCTGGGCCGCGCTGCAAAGCGAGGTTCCGCCGAATTTCACGGCTTTTATCCCCACCGAAAATCACCTCATCTTTCACTGATTTATGGCGGAAAATTCCCGCCGTTATATCATATGAAAGAAAGTGCAAAAGGGTTTGTACATCTCATTCATATTTTTTACGGACAAAATAACCGGCGCGGCAATGCCGCGCCGGTCGTTCAGCTATTATCCGTGCATTTATAATAAAGGGCTTCTCCGCCGGACGCGGCATATCTCGGAAATCAAAGCACGTTGATCCAAGAATCGGCGATGCCGATAAGCCAATATCCAAGGGCGGCGGAAACGAGGTTTGCCACCACGGCATAGGCAATCCTGCGCGGCCTTGTCACATCCCGCAGGAGGAACACATATGCAGCCGCCTCAATCGCCAAAATGACCAGCTCCACCGGTGCAAGAAGGAAATATGCCGAGAGAAGTCCGGAGCTTATCAGTGTCCGTGTCATAATCACGGTCAAAAGCAGCTGTGTCGCCACATTGACGCCCAAAAACGCCGCGATATTCCGCTTTATCGGTATTCTAAAAAGAAGCAAAATCAGGAACTCGACAAGAAGCGTCGGAAGCAAGGTCAATGCGAACTGTTTAAGATACAAAACGGCACGCGAGGGCGTCTTTGTCACCGTGATGACCCCCTCCGACCCCTCCGATGAATCCAGCCGTACATATACGGTTTCCTGAAAGATCGTTTTATGAAGGACTTCCGAAACATAAACCTGCAAATCCTCGGTCACAACGACGATCCGATAGGTATCCGGCACGCCGTAATAACGGAAGGTATGGACGTTTCCGTTTTTCCCGGCTGTCCCGACAAGTGAGCCGAAGAGCGGGACTACCGTTCCGTCCACCAGCGCCGTATGCCAGCCGTCATAGCGCCCGCTCAAGGCTTCCAGCACCGCGAGCATATCCTCACGGCAGGAAGCCATCTCCTCCTCCGTCAGATTGGAATACCAGTCGCCGTCGCCGTCTTCGATCAGCAGATCGAGATAATAAACGCCCTCCGGCGGATTTTCAATCACGATCGATGTACCGGGCTTCGGACCGAAATCCGCAAAAACCGATATCGAAAACAATAAGATAAAGCAAGCCGCCGCGGCCAGAAGCCGTCCTATCTTATCCGTTCTTCTCATACAAACCTCCTTAAAGCGAGGATTTTATTCTCCCCGCAGCTCCGAAAGCGCTACCGTTCGGCGTTCCCTCCTGCTGAGTTCCGCCGCGTAAACGCACAGATGCCCGTCGATCGAGGTATCGATCGAGGTCAGCGACGCGGTAGGCTTTCCTGTGCGCAGATACTGCATAAGATGCCGCATGATTTCGTTGTCACCGCCGCCATGCTTGCCGATCTCGCTGTGCTCGACTGTTGAAACCGTCTCGGTATCATACGAATATCTGTCGTTTTCCCGCGTGAAAATTCTCAGCTCAAATTCATTTTTCTCAAAAACGCCTTCGATTTCTCCTTTTGTTCCTATAATATGTAGATAGCGTTCCGGCTTTGCGCATGCCCCGACGAGATTCAGCGTCGCCATAGAGCCGTTCTCAAAGGCCACGATGACATTCTGATTGTCCACGATGTCGCCGCCGCTGTTGTAGGCGCAAAGTCCATACGCGGAATGCTTCATATATTCGATCTTTTCCTCGCGCGTGATCGTATCGATCGGCTTGCCGATCTCCGCCCATGTCTGAAACGGCATGGTATCGCGGTCAAGATGGATCTTGATGGCGGAATAATTGCAGGTTTTCTCATGCGGACAGTCGAAGCATCTTTCCGTGGCCCCCTCAGGCGCATTAGCCGGGACAAAATTCTCGCGGAAGCCGAGGCTTGTCACATATTCAGGACGCGACGCATCCCCAAGCCAGCACATGAGATCCACGTCGTGGCAACATTTTGCGAGCAGAAGTCCGGAGCCGCATTCCTCCTCGCTTTTCCACTTGCCGCGGACAAAGGAATCGATAAAATGCGCCATGCCGACATGCTCGGTCATCTCCATGCTTCTGACCCTTCCGATCCTGCCTTCGCTGATCGCTTTTTTGACGGCGGAATAGAACGGCGTATAGCGAAGCACATGACATACGATCAGGCGGCATCCGTTCTCATGCGCCGCATGCTGAAGCGCCAAAAGCTCCTCCTTATTGGGACATACCGGCTTTTCCAGCAAAACACTGTATTTTGCATTCAGCAGCGCCATTGCCGTCGGATAATGAGCCTTGTCCATCGTCGCATCGATGACGATATCGCAGAGGATACCGGCAGCGACAAAAGCTTCCACACTATCAAACGCGCGGTCGTCGCCGAGAGAATAACGCGCGCGCGCCTCCTTCTTATGCAGCTTGTTCGTATCCGCAACCGCCACGATCTCCATTTCATCGGGATTACGAAGCGCATAATCGGCGTAGATGCAGCCCCTGTCTCCGCAGCCGACCACAGCAGCCTTGATTTTCTTCATACACGATTCCTCCTTGCGGAATTTATTGATAATGGTTTTGTTCATAATAGCACAAATAACAAAAAATTGCAATAAAAACAGCTTTTATTCTTTCCGCAAAGAAAAGAACACGTTTCTCCTTTATCAAAGGAGAAGAATATGTACTTTTCTCCGCAGGGAGAAAAGATACCAAAAG
>URZF01000207.1 GCA_900552255.1 uncultured Eubacteriales bacterium
GGCGTCACCTCCGGTCTGAGCCACCTGCACGCCGACATCGGTCCCTCCGGCACGGGAAAAACGACTGCGGCCAATATTTTGGCGAAGGCCGCCGGAAAAACGCTGCACAAGCTCAACGCGACGAGCGCAGGACTTGCCGATGTCAAAAACGTGATCTCGGAAAGCTCGTCTTTGCTCGGAGCGGACGGCGTTCTGCTGTATCTTGACGAGATGCAGTATTTCAATAAAAAGCAGCAGCAATCGCTTTTGGAATATATCGAAAACGGCAGAATCACGCTCATCGCCTCCACGACGGAAAATCCGTATTTTTACATTTATCCGGCGATCGTGTCGCGCTGCGCAGTGTTCGAATTCAAATCCATCGGCGCGGCAGAGCTGAAAAGGGCGGTAGTCAGAGCGGCGGCGCTTTTGGAGGCGGAAACGGGAAGGAAAATCTCGGTTTCCGACGCGGCGCTCTCGATGATCGTCACGGCCGCCGCAGGCGATGCCCGCCGCGCGCTTGGGCTTTATGAAAATATCGCCGCCGTGTATGATACAATCACGGAGGAAACCGTGCGGGATTTCCTGCCGGAGGTGATGGGAATGGGCGGCTTCGACAAGGATGGAGACGGCCATTACGACCTGCTTTCTGCCTTTCAGAAATCGATCAGGGGCTCCGATCCCGACGCGGCGCTTTTTTATCTTGCCAAGCTGCTCTCGGGCGGCGATCTGATCTCCGTTTGCAGGCGGCTTCAGGTCGTGGCGAGCGAGGATATCGGGCTTGCCTATCCCGCGGCAATATCCGTGGTGCGCGCCTGCGTGGAGAGCGCCCGCGAGCTCGGCATGCCGGAGGCGCGGATTCCGCTTGCGGACGCGGTCGTGCTTCTTGCTACGGCGCCGAAATCCAATTCCGCCTATTTGGCATGCGATATGGCGATGGAGGCGGTGGCGGCCGGGCGTGGAGCCACTTTCCCGCGCGCTCTGCAAAATGTCCATTTCGACGGCGAAAACGCTTCGGAAAAGGGACAGAATTACCGATATCCGCACGATTATGAGAATCATTACGTAAGTCAGCAGTACCTGCCGGACGACTTGAAGAACGACCGGTTTTATACCTATGGGGACAACAAAAACGAGCAGGTGGCGAAGCAATACTGGGATAAAATCAAAAGCGGAAAATAAGGTGCCAAGCGGCATGGATTTTGTGAGGTGCAAATGAAAATCGTACAAATCGGCGCGGCAGGACATTACGCCTACGCGCTTCCGACAGCGAAAAAATACGCGCTCGGACTCACGGGACTTTGCGCGGCGGATCCCGAGGATGATTTGGACCGCGCACAGCGGGAGCTCGCGGCCTATGGCTTTGCGCCGCGCATTTATCAGGATTGGCGGGAAATGCTTCTTGATGCGGCGCCGGATATCGCGGTCGTCAACACGGTGATGGCGAAAAATTCCGAGATCGCCGCCTTTGCGCTGGCGCACGGCATAAGCGTATTCTGCGAAAAGCCCGTGGCGACGGACATGACGGCGCTTGCAAAGCTGGAGGATGCCTATCGGAGCGCGGTTCTTCATTATAAAGATAGGAAGAATCTCTGCTTCTGCGGCATGTTCGGAATCGATTATCTGCCTCATTTTGAAACGGCGTACCGCTTTGTGAAGAGCGGCGCCTTGGGGGATATCCGGCTTGCAAACGCGCAGAAATCCTATAAAATGGGGCGCCGCGAGAAGTTTTATTCGGATCGGGAGAAATACGGCGGTACGATCCCGTGGGTGGCGATTCACGCGATCGAGTGGATTCAGCGGATCGGCGGGCTGTCTCCTGTTTCCGTGACCGCATATGGCAGTACCGCATGCAATGCCGGAAACGGCACGATGGAGGCATCCACGCTCTGTCTTTTTGACTGTGAGGGCGGCCGGATGGCGTCCGTTTCCGCGGACGTCATGCGTCCGTCGTCCGCACCGACGCATGACGACGACCGCTTGCGGCTCGTCGGCTCGGAGGGGATTCTCGAGGTGCGAGGCGATCATGTTTACGTGATCGACGGAAAAGGCGAAAGGGAGCTTTCTCCCGTGCATACGGAAAAAGAGCTCTTTGAGGAGTTCATGCTGGAGATCCTCGGAGAAGGGAAATGCCGCGTTTCCTCGGGTGACGCGTTTTCCGCGACGCGCACGGCGCTTTCGGCGCGCGAATCGCAGGATACGGGAAAAACCGTACGGATCGGAGAATCCGGACAGAGGAGCCAAGATGAAAAAGGTTAAGATATATACGGACGGGGCATGCAAGGGAAATCCCGGTCCCGGCGGCTGGGGCTGTATTCTTGTGTATGGAAAATTGGAAAAGGAGCTTTCGGGCGGCGAACCATCCACGACGAACAATCGGATGGAGCTTTCCGCGGCGATTTTTGGACTTTCCATGCTGAAAGAGCCGTGTGAGGTCGAGCTGTTCTCGGATTCCAAATATCTTGTGGATGCGGTGAGCCTCGGCTGGGCGCGGTCATGGCGCGCAAAGGGCTGGAAAAAGAGCGACGGAAAGCCGGCTCTCAATGTGGACTTGTGGGAACGGCTGCTCGGTCTTTTGGAGATCCATAAGGTGAGCTTTATATGGGTGCGCGGTCACAACGGCCATGAACCCTCGGGATAGGCCGGGTTGACCACGCGGATCAGCACTGCCAGCGCACCGGTCAGCAGCCCCACGATATACTTGCC
>URZF01000208.1 GCA_900552255.1 uncultured Eubacteriales bacterium
CGGATCCTGCGTTTTCTTCTCTTCGACTTTCTCGGCCTGCGTGTCATAGACATCGCCGAAGCCTCCGACGTCGAATCCCGGCGCGGCTTCAACATCCCATTCATTCTCGGAATGATTTTCGGCGTTCTGTCGATTTTTATCGAACCCATCTATATCGTAGCCGCGCTCGGACTTCTGCTGATGGCCGCCGTCGTCATGTCGTCTCCGGAAGCCGGACTTCTCCTGATATTCCTCACACTTCCCTTTCTGTCGACCATGACGCTCGTCGCCGTTCTGCTGCTGATCTTTCTGTCTTATGTCTTAAAGCTGATCTGCGGACGGCGCGTCATCAAATTCACGCTTGTGGATTTTACGGTAGCGGCATTTCTCCTTTTTCTGTTTTTCGGAGGCGTTTTCACCGTCGATTTTTCGAGCGTCCCGAAAATGCTCGTTTTCGTGTGCTTCATGCTCGGCTATTTTGTCGTGAAAAACACGGTGCGTTCTCCCGCGCTGGTGCGGAAGTGTCTCTACTCCCTCGCGGTCTCAAGCGTGCTTGTCTCTCTTTACGGGCTGTATCAAAACTTTTTCGGAACGCCGTCCACGGTTTGGCAGGACACAGCGATGTTCTCTGAAATCAAGGGGCGCGTCGTCTCCACGTTCGCCAACCCGAATGTTCTCGGCGAATATCTGATCCTCATTTTCCCGATCATTCTCGCTCTGATGATCACGGCGAAGCATATCAATGAACGCTTCGCTCTCCTGCTCGCCGCGTCGGCAAGCTGCGCCTGCCTCGTTTTCACCTGGTCGAGAGGCGCATGGCTCGGATTTGCTGTCTCGCTTGTTCTTTTTCTCTGTCTTTCGAGCAAGCATTTCTTCACGGCGGGGATCCTTATGCTTCCGATTTTTGCAGCGGCTCTCTTCTTCGGCTCCGGGACTTCCATTGTCCGCCGCTTCACCAGTCTTGGAGACAGCTCGACCTCTTATCGGCTCGGGATATGGCGCGGGGTGCTTCTCATGCTCGCGGACGTATTTTATTTCGGAATCGGCATCGGGGAGGAGGCGTTCGCCGACATCTATCCGTTCTATGCGTTAAACGGGATCGAAACCGCTCCTCACAGCCACAATCTTTATCTGCAAATCACGGTCGAGATCGGACTTTTCGCTCTCATCGCCTTTCTCATTTTTGTTTTTACTTTCGCGCAGTGCTCTCTCAGCTTCTGCAAAAATGCCGTCTCCAAAGCCAACAAAACCATATGTCTCGGCATATTCTGCGGAATCGTCGCTTTCCTTATCCAAGGATTCACGGACTACGTGTGGTACAATTACCGCCTGTTCCTGCTTTTTTGGATGATAGCGGGACTTGGTATCGCGCATATTTTCACGGCGAAAAGCACCGCCGAGGAATCCGAGCAATTTTATTATTGAATCCGAAGCTCTCCGGCCGTCTGCGGCGGTCGGACGGCATTTTCAAAATCTCCGCAGGGAAACGAGCTAAACCATGACAAACGACAGACAAAAGACGCGTTTTAATTTCATCGACGTCCTCATTATTCTCATTATTTTGGCCGTGGTCGGCGCCGCGGTCTACCTGATTGTAACCGGCAACATGGAAGCCCGCAGGTCGGAAAGCGCCAACATCGAGTTTACCGTCCGGCTCTCGGCGGTAGATGAGGAATATCTTTCCCTGATTCGGGAAAACGAATCCGTCAAGGATTCCTCGACGGACAAGGTGATCGGCACAATCCAAAAAATCACAATGGAGAAAACCCGCTATTACGGAGATACCGCGATTCCCGCAGGGAATGGCTATACGGTCACGGCGGCGGAATATGACGACAAATATGACGTATATGTCACGATTTCCGCTTATGCCAAGGCGGACGACCGCGGAATCTATACGATAGGAAGCTCGCGGATCCTTGTCGGAGCGCCTATTTATTTCAAGGTCCCCTCCTTCACCGCCGTTTCGTATATCACTGCGTTTTCGACAGGAATCCCCGGCTGACAGAACTTCCATGAAAGGATAAAATTATGGCAAACAAAACCGACACGAAAAAGTCAGGCGCCCGCTTTAATATATTCGACGTCATCATCATATTCATCGTTCTCGCGTGTATTGCGGCCATCATCGTAAGGGCGTATTTCACCGCCAACATCAAGGATGATTTCACGACAGCCAAGGTCGAGTTTTCCGTCATCAGCGTATCCGAAAATACCGCCGCCTCGCTCCATCCGTCGCGGAAAATTTATCTTTCCTCGGGCGGCGACGAGATCGGCGCCATCGAGGAAGTCGCCTACGTCCCCTCCGAAATATACGCATTGGATGCGGCCGGAAAACCGGTTTCCGCATCCCATCCGGATAAAAAGGACGTACACGGAACCGCGACGCTCTACGGCATCTGGACGGACGACGGTTTTATGATAAACGGCACCATTCTCGCTCTCGCAGGGAAAACCGTCAATATTTATACACAGGACGTGGAATGTATCATGACGATCGTCGGCATCACTGCTTCGGAGAGCTGACTTTGAAAATTCCCGCAGACTTTCGGCACTTTTTTGCAAAAAACTATTGACAAATACTCCGGAAGGCTGTATTATTGTTCTAGTGTATTAATTACGTAATACAATAACACAATTATGCAAAAGGAGAAAGGTATATGGATACAGTTTTAAAAACGACTGAACTTACCAAAGTGTTTTC
>URZF01000209.1 GCA_900552255.1 uncultured Eubacteriales bacterium
CATAGTGTTTACAAGGTTTTTTTTGGCAGGGGCAGTAGGATTCGAACCCACGACAAACGGTTTTGGAGACCGCTGCTCTACCAGCTGAACTATACCCCTATTCAATTACGGCGGACAAGCCTTTGGTGGGCCTTTAGGGACTCGAACCCCAGACCGACCGGTTATGAGCCGGTTGCTCTAACCAACTGAGCTAAAGGCCCTCACGGATTCTTGCCGCAGTCGCAGGAAACATTGTATCACGGCAAATCCTTTTTGTCAATATTTTTTTCGGTTTTCTCCGATTATTTTTCACCCTTGACTTTTTCAAAATCTGTTGATAAAATATCAGAGAAATCTCAAAAAAGGAACATAACAGATATGCGCAGACATTATATCCTGAAAATCGTCCAAACCGCGATGATGACGGCGATTCTTGCGGTACTCGCTCAAATCGCCATTCCCACCCCATGGAATGTTCCCTTTACTCTGCAAACCTTCGGCGTGGCGCTTTGCGCCTATTTTCTCGGACCTTGGTACGGAACGGCTTCCATCCTCGTATATATCGCGCTCGGCGCGGCCGGTGCTCCGGTCTTTTCCGGACTGAAAGGCTCTGTCGGCGCACTTGTAGGCATGACCGGCGGCTACATATTCGGTTTTATTTTAATGGTCCTGCTCTGTGGGCTTGTGTGGAAAACGAAAAACATCCCCGCACTCGTTTTTGCTTCCGCCGCCGGGCTTCTGCTTTGTCATCTCCTCGGCGCGATATGGTTTTCCATCGTCGGCGATACTACAATTTGGTACGCGCTTTCCGTCGCTTCCCTGCCGTATCTCCTCAAAGACGTCGTTTCCATTGTCGGCGCTTATTTTCTCGCCAAGAAGCTCCGAAAGCATATCCATGATTGAAAACCGCAGGCCGGCATTCCCGACAAAATCATCTTGACACAGCGTTCCACAGGGCGCATAATGTTTTTGAGCATTTTCAGAATCCCTTTTTGAAAGACAGATAACCGTGTCCCTCGGAGGCTGCCATATGTGATGCAGCTACAGCAAAGGCAATCGATTCCATGACGGAAAGGATAGAAGTTATTATGAGAGCAGACGGAAAAAGAGTCAAAAATGTAGATCCGATGTATACGCTGGCGCCGTATTTCATGCGCACCCGTTCCGATGCGCAGAATGCGATCACCGTTACCGTTCCCTATGAAAGCGTGCATAATTATGTCATCGACGCGAGAAAGAAAGGCTTCCGTGTCAGTCATTTGACAGTCGTCATGGCGGCGCTGGTGCGTACTTTTTCACAATTTCCTCAGCTGAACCGTTTTGTCGTCAACAGCAAAATTTATGCGCATAACGAGCTGAAAATCGCGATGGTCGTCCTTCGTCCCTCCGACAATAACCCTTCCATGAGCAAGATGAAATTCGATTTGTACGACACCATATACGATGTAAACGATAAGATCGAAGCTTTCATCGCGGAAAACAATAAATCCTCAAGCAGCACCAATACGGATAAGCTTTTCGGCGTGCTCCTCAACTGCGGCCCCCTGATGCGCTTTATTCTCTGGTTTCTGCGTCTTCTCGACCGGCACGGCTGGCTCCCGAAGTTTGTGACCGACCTCAGTCCTTTTCATGGAAGCGCGGTATTTACCAACCTCGCCAGCATCCGCACCAACCACATTTATCACCATGTATATGATTTCGGTACAATGGGCATGGTCATCGCGATGGGAAACAACATCGAGACGCCGAAAACAAAAGCCGGCAATATCGTGATGGAAAAGGAGATTCCTTTCGGCATCGTGATGGACGAGCGTATTGCGGACGGACATTATTATGCCACCGCGTTCGCGGCCATGGAAAAATATCTGAGAGATCCCTCCGTTTTGGAGCAGCCGCCGGAGACGGTCAACGTCGATTTCGAGTTTGAGACCCTGTCCGAACGCTTCAAGACCGAGAAAACCAAGCAAAAAGAAGCCAAAAAAGCGGAAAAAGCGAGAAAAAAAGCCGAGAAAAAGGAAAAAGAGTCCCAAAAATAAAGAAAAGGTGCTGAAATTCAGCACCTTTTTCACTGTTATATTTCCCTCTTATGCAAGTCCCATCGGCTTTTTATACCGACTTATAAGCATATGCAGCAGCACGCCGAGCACGCCGCAGGTCACGACCTCTCCGATCCCGACCGTCAGCATAAGATATGGGATCATGTCCTCGACTCCATACGCATATTTCAATACAAACGGCACAATCAGGGTGTTTGCCAAAATCGGCGGAATTACCGCGAGATACTTGTTGCGGCGCAGAAGATATGTACCGACAGCGCCGATCAGCGTCGCGATAGGCCCGAACAAGATATCCCAAAAAACGCAGCCCGTCAGGATGTTGGACAGCAGACAGCCGATATACAATCCCGGGATCGCCGCCGGCGTGAAGCACGCCATAATGCAGAGCGCCTCGGAAAGACGGAACTGGATCACCCCGCTCGCAAGTCCCAGCAGGGAGGCGAGATAAGTCAGCAGCACATACAGAGCGGCGATGATCGCGCCCCATGTCAGGTAACGAATGCTCTTGTTTTCCATGATTTTAATTCTCCTTAGTTTTGTTTTAAGTGAGGATGGTTACGAACTCACTGCGGGCTATTATATCATAAATTCAGAAAAATACAAGAGGG
>URZF01000210.1 GCA_900552255.1 uncultured Eubacteriales bacterium
GTTACGCATTACAAGGTGTTGGAGCGTTTTGGTTATACCACCTTGGTGCAGTGTGTGCTTGAAACATAAAAAATCAAATTGCAATCAGAAAGGAACCCGTATTTTATGAAATACACCGAACGCATTCTCTCCGACCTCCAAAATAAGTATCCATACCAGCCCGAATTTTTGCAGGCTGCGCGCGAGGTGCTCGAATCCATCGCTCCGGCGGTGGATCAAAACGAATCGCTCTATCAAAAGGAAGCGCTTCTCGAACGGCTCGTCGAGCCCGACCGCCAGATCCAGTTCAAGGTGCCGTGGGTAGACGACAAGGGAAACGCCCGCGTGAACATCGGCTACCGCGTCCAATTCAACAACGCCATCGGCCCGTACAAGGGCGGACTGCGCCTGCATCCGTCCGTCAACCTCAGCATCCTGAAATTTCTCGGCTTTGAGCAGATCTTCAAAAATTCGCTGACCGGGCTCCCGATCGGCGGCGCCAAGGGCGGCTCCGACTTCGATCCCAAGGGAAAATCCGACCGAGAAGTCATGGCGTTCTGCCAAAGCTTTATGACGGAGCTTTATAAATACATCGGCGCCGACACCGATGTGCCCGCCGGCGACATCGGAACGGGCGCCCGTGAGATCGGCTATCTGTTCGGACAATACAAGCGCCTGCGCGGACTTTACGAGGGCGTGCTGACCGGAAAGGGGCTCTCATACGGCGGCTCGCTCGTCCGCAAGGAAGCGACCGGCTACGGACTGCTCTACATCACGGACGAGCTGATGAAAAGTCACGGCGATACGCTTTCCGGCAAAACGGCCGCGATCTCCGGCGCCGGCAACGTCGCGATCTATGCGGCGGAAAAGGCCGCGCAGCTCGGCGCCAAGGTCGTCACCATGAGCGATTCTGCCGGCTGGATC
Organism: uncultured Eubacteriales bacterium; assembly: GCA_900552255.1. Taxonomy (GTDB): domain Bacteria; phylum Bacillota; class Clostridia; order Oscillospirales; family CAG-272; genus QALR01. The sequence goes on from URZF01000210.1 coordinate 904, forward strand.
TATGACAAAAACGGCATCGACCTCGCCCTCGTCAAGGAAATCAAAGAAGTAAGGCGCGGACGCATCTCCGAATATACCGAAAAGCATCCGGACGCCGTATACAAGACGGGCGCCGGCGTGTGGAGCGTTCCCTGCGACATCGCGCTCCCCTGCGCGACGCAGAACGAGCTGACGGCGGAGGATGCGAAGCTGCTTGTGAAAAACGGCTGCAAGGCCGTCTGCGAGGGCGCGAATATGCCGACCACCATCGAGGCGACGCAGTATCTCATGGAAAACGGCGTGCTCTTTGTCCCCGGCAAAGCGGCGAACGCCGGCGGCGTTGCGACCTCGGCGCTTGAAATGTCGCAGAACAGCGAGCGTCTCTCATGGACCTTTGAAGAGGTCGATGAAAAGCTGAAAAGCATCATGGCCGGTATTTACAGAAGCATTTCCCAGACGGCCGAGAAATACGGCATGGCCGGCAACTATGTCGCGGGCGCCAACATCGCAGGCTTTGAAAAGGTCGCGGACGCGATGCTCGCACACGGGATCTGTTAAGAAACGAAAGAAAAACCCATAAGCGAAAAACTCACAGAGCATACGAAAGAGAGGCATTGCCGCAGAAGCGGCAATGCCTTTTTTCATGGAAAAACAGAGAAAGCACCGTCAGGCAGGAGGGCAGTCTCTCTGTTTTCCGAAGGAGTATATATGAAAAGATTGAACGCATATTGAACGCATTATGAGTTGCTCATGCTCTCCCAAAACCGGCAGAAGGCGCCGTCGATGAGCTCATGCCCTTTCTCCGTCGGGTGCATGCCGTCGGCGCAAAGGAGTTTATCATAATCGTGCCTTGTCAAAAACGGCGTGCGCAGGTCGATGATAAGGCAGCCCTTTTCCCGCGCGATATTCTCACACAGACCGGAGTAATATTCCTGCCAGCGGTAGATCATATCGGCGCTGCCGAGCCAATGCAGGATATTTTCTCTCGAAAGACCCTTGCGGCACACCCAAGAGAGAAATTTTTCGGAATCGATCGGCGGCGGCAGTACGACGACCGGCATCGAACCGCAGTCGAATACATAATCGACAAGCTCCGAATACAGCTTTGTGAAGCGTTCCGCAGGCATGACCGGTTCATGCTCGGAATCCGGCTCCTCAGCCACCTTTTCCCAATCAAAGTTGCAGTCGTTGCTCCCGTATTCGAGAAAGACAAACTCCGGATGGTTTTCCTTTGTCACCGTCTCACGGATCAGCTCGGAGCCTCTGTCTACCGTAAACCCGAACCGGGAATTGTTCTGAACATCCAAATGAAAACGTGCCATTGCGTCGGCAAAGCGTCCGCGGTGCATCCGATACCCACCCGCCTTTTCATCAAAAATAACGCCGCGCAGCACGCTGTCGCCGAACACGAACGCGGCAAAGCTCTTGCCCTTTCCGGCAAGGGAATCTTTTATTTTTGAAAAGTCAAAATTCTTCGGCGTCTTGATATATTTGTTGCTTCGTATCTTTTCCATCGCGCACCTCCAAATTTCTGCGGGATTTCGGTTGCCTCATCTGGTTTTCAAAACTATTATACACAGTATTTTTTATAATGTCAATGGTTTTTGCAAAAAATATCATCTGTTTTTTTCGACATGTCTTGCAATCCCGTGTAAAAAATGCTATACTATCCATGATCTACAGATCATATGTTATAAACGGAAAGCACCCGCCGCCTTTTT
>URZF01000211.1 GCA_900552255.1 uncultured Eubacteriales bacterium
AAAGATGAAATTACTCCGCCTTGTGGAATTGCTGCGGCAGGAGACGGACGAACAGAACCCGCTGACAACGACGGAAATTCTGGATCGTTTGGATGCGGCAGGTATTTCCTGCGACCGCCGGACGCTTTACAAAGATATTGCGCTGCTCAACGAACAGGGCTTTGAAGTCATGAACTGCTGGGTCAGCCGGGAAAAGGGCTATTATATCGAAGACCGGAGCTTTTCTGTCCCGGAGCTGAAGATTTTGATCGATGCCGTGCAGGCGTCCAGCTTCATCACGGAAAAGAAAACGGCGGAGCTGATTGCGAAAATTGCCAACTTGGGCGGAAGCCATCGTGCGGAGCTTTTGAGGGGCAGCATGGTCTGCTTCAACACCCGCAAGCACAGCAACGAAGCCATCTACTATAACGTCGGCACGCTGGAGGGTGCAATTCAGCAGCAAAAGCAGGTCGCATTCCGCTATTTTGACCTGAAAGCAAACCGCGGAAAAGAATACCTCAAAGAAGGAAATTCATACACCGTTGAGGCGGTAGCGCTTGTGTTTTATGAAGACAACTACTATCTGGTCGGTTACAGCGCCAAATACGGCAAAACGGCCAACTACCGCGTGGATCGGATGGATCAGGTCGCATGTATGGAGAACAGTATCTCCAAAGAAGCGCTGACGCTGCGCACGGAGATCAGCAGCTACACCGAGCAGGTCTTCAAAATGTACGACGGGCCGGTGACAGAGGTGACGCTGGCATTCGACAAACAGCTGATCGGCGTGGTCTTTGATAAATTCGGAGAAGAAACCCGGATCTTCGAAACCGGCGGAGACTGCTGTCAGACGACCGTGCAGGTGCAGGTCAGCCCGGTCTTCTGGGGCTGGCTGTTCCAGTTTGCCGGTCAGATGGATATTTTGCGGCCGGAAAGCCTGAGCGCGGCCTATAAGAAACGCGCAGCCTCGCTTCTTTGAAAAGGGGTCCTGCCATCGCATGCCAGGTCTCAAGGATCCCGATGCCTGCGACTTTTAGTATAAGCTCCGTATTCATATCCAAGGATATTCCTTTCTTCTCAAATTCCTAAAATGTTTCTTCATAACCATCAGGCGATGGCTAAATCACAAGAATGGCGATCGCGGCGCCGACCGTAAAGCCGATCGTCCGGTAAAGCTTGATGTTTTTAGCCATTTCCGCCTTCTGTTTTTCTGTTTCTGCCGTCATCATCTTGATATAGTAGTCAAAATTTTTCATTTGAAGCTGCTCATTGCTTTTTCCGATGCAGGCGCCGAATGCCCGCACGATCTCGTACTGCGCCTTGTTCAGCTTGATTCCGCCGCGGCACTCGTCAAGCGCCGCCTGCCAAGCATCGAAATATACCTCGTCGTTTTCATGTGAGGAAAGCGCCGCAAGAAAGCCGGTCTCCGCCAAAACCTCATTTTCAAAGGACTTATAGATCAGCTTTGTCGGTGCAAGAAAAAAGCCGACTTGATTTTTTACATACTCAAACAGCTCCAAAAACGCCTCGCATTGCGCCGTCCGTTCCCGTTCGTTTTTCCCTGCGAATATGCCGATCAAAAACGAAGTCAAAAAGCAAAGTGCCGCCCCGACCAGCTTTACCATAGCGCAGCCCTCATCCGTATATTCTCCGTCAAGCCATACATCGGTTTCCACGCTCCTTCATTTCCGTGTCGATCACGTCGTACGCAAATCGTGTCGCTCCCGCCGCACGGGAAATTCCGATATAATATCGAAAAATTCCGTTATCGTAAAGCGTTTTGATATTGGGACGCTTCATCAGCCTGTCAAAGGAATCCGCGTGCGCCGTTGCAATCAGCGGAACGCCGCTGTTTTGCGCGGACAGGATCGCTTTTGCCTCCTCCAAGGTTCCGATCTCATCGCAGATGATCACTTCCGGCGACATGGTCCTCGTGGCAATTTCAATGCCCTTTGCCCGCGGATAGCCGCTTAAAACATCGGCAATGGAATTTTCAAACACCGTTTTTATGTAAATCTCGCCCCTTGTATCCACAATCGCAACACGGTGCGCGAATCTACCTGAGGATAAAGACTTCGCGATATCCCGAATCAGCGTCGTTTTTCCCACATTCGGCGGAGAATAAAAAAGCGTTCCGTTGATTTTTCCATGGCTCCGCACATACTGCAAAGCCTCCCCACTCACATCGGAAACCGAATGCGGAATCCGAATCGACAAGGAAGAGATTCCATATACGCTTTTGATATTCTCCTTTTCACTTCCCGCTCTGCCGACAACGCCGATCCGATATCCGTTCTCGAGCGCTACAAAGCCCTCTTTGATCGTTTCTCCATAGGTATGGACCGAATCCTCACAAAGCCTCTGAAGCGTCCCCGCGACCTCCGATTCGCTGCATACGATGGTTTTCCCGTCAAAAAGACAGACATTGCGATCGAGATAGGTCACGGAAACAGGAGCGCCCGCACGCAGACGAATTTCGGATAAATAACCGCCGCCGTCCGGCAATGTCTGCGAAAAAGCACCGATCGCAGAGGAAACCGTACCAGGCAAATATTTCAAAATGCGAAAAAGCTCCGGACAAATATTCAAGCCGT
>URZF01000212.1 GCA_900552255.1 uncultured Eubacteriales bacterium
ATTCCCCCGCACATTGAGATAATCGGTTTATGCTGTAGCTTATGCGCTTGCAAAATCGAAGTCGTTATGGTCAGCATAGCGGTGAAAAAGACGGAAATGGCAAGAATGGATAAAAGCGGCGCCGCGGCATTCACGGAATCCTGGTTTTTAAATAAAAGACTCAAAATCGGCTTTGCCAAGATCGATAGACCAAGGGCACAAGGAATCGAAATTATCGCCGCAAATTTAAGGCAGGACTGCATAACCTTGGAGGCTCTGAGCTCTTTTTCCCGCTTTTCCGCTTCGTCCTTGGCGGTTTTGATCGCGAGAAGCGCCGCCGTCAGTGCCGGCGTGAGCGAAGAGGCGATCGGCGTGATAAACGCTGACGGAAGATGTGACATCGTAACGGCAAGCGTGCTGTAATTTCCATAAGCAATTTCAGCGAGCTGCTCTTCCGTATATAGCTTCATACAGTTGATGATAGAAAACGTATCGATGATACCGGTCAAATTGAGCGCCACAGCGCTGATCGTGATCGGAAGCGCGATCTTGGCAAGCTGCTTTAAAATGTCTGACCGGGAGCTGACGCTTCCCCCTTCGGCTTCCACTGCTGCATTTTTGTCCGAATTATACAAAATTTTTGAGATGATCAGGAAAATCATTCCCGTCGCCACACCAATGGTGATGCCGGCGATCGCATAAGCCGCCGCACGCTCGATGCTTTCGCCGCGCGATATTGCATATTTGGCAAGTACGATCCCGATGGCAAATTTTCCGATGGCCTCCGTAATTTCGCTGACCGCAGTCGGGATCATATTCTGATGCCCCTGAAAATAACCGCGGATCGCACTCGACATGCAGATAAAAAACAGCGTCGGAGAGATCGCCATGATGCAGAGATAGGACGCATCGCTGCCCATCAGTGCAGCCAGCGGCTTTGCGAAAAACAGCATGATGGAGGTTCCGATGATTCCGAGCACAAAAAATACGCCAAGCGCCACACGGAAAATCCGTTCCACTTGTCTGCGGCGCGAGGAGCCTGCCGGCGTATCCGAAATCATGATGGTGACAGCCGTCGGAAGTCCCGCCGTAGATACCATATATAAAGTTGTGAATATGTTGTATGCTATGTTGAAATAGCTCATTCCCTGATCCTGCAAAAGATCATGAAGTGGAATTTTACACAGCAGACCGAGCAGCTTCACGACGATATTCGATATCATGAGTACAATGACACCGGATATGATGCGCGGGCTCGCCGACTTTCTTGTCTCCAAATCCGTTACCTGCTTATCTTTGTAAATTTCAGTCAAAATAAGTGCGAATGATTTGATGGAACCTATATTTTACCTTCTCTATGTCGAGCGTTTGGAACTCACCGTTTTCATATAAGATCTTTCCGTCCGCCATCGTCATTGCGACATTGCCGGAATTTGCGCTATATAGAAACGAATCACAAAAGTCATAGACGGGGACCACATTGATCTCGTCGAAATTCAGCATCACAAGATCTGCCCGATACCCTTCGGCGATTTTACCGCAGCCGGCTCTTCCCTGCGCGCGCGCTCCATTTTCCGTCATCATTTTTATGAATGTCGGTGATTTCAATTTTTCCGTGTCGCCGGTCACTCCTTTTTGAAGGATCGCGGCAAGATAGGCCTCTTTCATCACGTCAAGCGTGTTGTTGGAGGCAGCTCCGTCCGTACCGAGCGTTACGTTGACGCCGGAATCCAACAACGCCGAAAGGCGCATAACGCCGGAACCGAGTTTTAAGTTGCTTGCGGGATTGTGAACGGCCGTCGCACCGTACTTGTTAAGAAGCCGAATATCGGAATCCGTGACATAAACGCAGTGCGCTGCCGTTACCGGTACGCGGAATACGCCGTTCGCTTCAAAGAATTCCGTTGGTGTCATTCCGTATTTTTCGACACAGCCTTCATGCTCGGAACGGGTCTCGGAAAGATGAAGCTGGATTCCGGTTTGATGCTCTGCGGCAAACTCGGATATATACCGGCAGCTTGCGGGCACAGTCGAATATTCCGCGTGTATCGACATATCTATTTTTATTCTGCCGTCCTCGCAATTATGATAACGTTCAAAAATCCTTGCGGCTTCTTTGAAGCGTTCATCCTCCTCCGCTTTGATATCCGGATCAAAGGCTACGGTCGAACGGGAAATATTGGCCTTGATTCCCGTTTCCGCTACGGCATTTGCGATCTCGTCACAGAAAAAATACATATCGGAAAAGGAAACCGTTCCGTTTTGGATCATCTCGGCGATGGAAAGCATCGCGGCGGCATATACCGCTTCCGGATATAGCTTGTCCTCGGCGGGAAAGATCTTTTCATGGAGCCAGCGGGAAAGCGGAAGATTTTCCGCATAGCCGCGGAACAGCGTCATCGGCGCATGGGTATGGCAGTTGTAAAATCCCGGGCACAGAAGCTTTCCGTGCCCGTCGATCACGCGGTCAAAGATGCCGTCCGGTTTTGTTTTTCCCACGTATGATATTTTTTTATCCGTGACCGAAAGATACATTTCCGTATCTGCAACACCGTTTTCAAATAACACCG
>URZF01000213.1 GCA_900552255.1 uncultured Eubacteriales bacterium
AGGAAAGACATGAAAAAGATCTTTTCCATTTTTCTGACGGTGCTCATGCTCGCAGGCATTTGCGCTGTTACGGCTTTCGCCGATTTTGTAGGCAGCGATGAAGCCGGTGCCGAGGTAGACGCTTATAGCGGCGGTACGGCGAGCGGGGATGTCTATATCAGCGTGACCGGAGATCCGATTCATAAGTATGCGGTGGACGTGACGTTTGAAGCTCTTGTATTTACTTATAGCACAGGAAGCACATGGGATACGGAAGAGCATCAGTACAAGGTTACCGGCGAGGCTGCTTGGAGTCCGGCGAAAACCGTAACGATTTCCAATCATTCCGATCTTTCTGTTTGGTATTCTGCATCGGTAGGCACCGTTTCCACAGAATACGGACCAATATCTGTCAAATTTAATGACACGGCAGATTCTATTGCGTCTACGGAGATCACAAAATGTGAGGTCGGCGGACCGGCTACAACGGCGAGCTTTACAGTAGGGCTCGAAGGCGCTCCGACTGTCGGTCAGATCACCGATAAAGTGATCGGTACGGTCACTGTTACGATCTCCAAGACGAGCGATTGATTAAAATAATCGAATTTATGTTATTTCTCCTGCGGGCGGCTGCGAACGCCCGCAGGAGTCCAAGCATCGGCAAATTTGAAAGAAAGGGAGAGCGGCGCTGTCCTATGAACGATTTTCATGGCGTAAGAATGATGCTGAAATTCATATTGGTCTTGACTATGACCGTTTTCATGGCGTGCGCACCTGCCTTTTCTTTGCTTGCCGCGGATACGGTCGCCGACGGACATGCGGACGTGCATATCCTTGTGAATTCCGTATACGGGCAGTACCGTTACTCGCTTGATATTGTGTTTTACAGCATGCGCTTTACCTACAATCTGCGCAGCACCGCTCATAACAGCGATACCGGGGAAACTTATGTGAACAGCGGCGAATGGCTGATGGACGAAAACAGGACGGAAACCGTAACATTGACCGTTATCAATCATTCCGATACGCCGGTCAAGGCGACAGCAAGGACCAATACGGCGGATTTTCGTCTTTGCGGCGTCGAGGTCGAGCGTTCGGGACTTGTGGAGGAGCTTCTTCCGGCCGTAAGGCTTTTGCAGGACCGGTCGGCGCAGGTAAGCTCGCGGGAAATGAGCCTGACTCTTGTCGGGATACCGTCGCTTGCATCCTATAAGGGGCAGAAAACGATTTATGCGACCGTTTATATCGCGCCGGCAAGCGGTTATGCTACAAACGGGCAATATTATACGTCCAAATTTTAAATTTCAGAAAATACAGCGGAAAGAGGGTTTGTTCCTATGAATATCGGTTTTCAAAACAGGGCGGCAAGGTCTCTTTGCGCCGTTTTTCTTGCAGCGGCGATCGTCTTTCTTTCGTTTCCGCTTAGCCTATATGCGGATGAGGCGACGGAAGATCCTGAGGATGACGACAGACCGTATGTATATGCGGTCGAGATCGAGTTCGGCTCGTTCGGCTTTTATTACGACTGGGGGACATGGAATGTGGGAACCTTTTCCTATGAAGCGGATCCGGCAAGCGCCTCTCCTGCGGCGGACACGGCTTCCGGTAAGCCGGGATGGTATGGGTTTGACGGGACTGCCAATAAGATCAAGGTCACCAATCTGACGTCCTCCTCGGCGGCACAGCGGATCCGTATTTTGATCGAATACAGCGGTATATCGGATGAATACAGCTCCTTTCCTCTTTTGTCCGGCAGCGTGAAAATGTATTGCTATGATTCGCCGTCGTTCGATACCTGCCTGAATGTGTTTGACCGCACCGAATTCAGACCGGATATTTGTGAATTTTATATGGGAAACGGCGGAGAAAGCCGGGAAGTGTATCTCTCCTTTTCGGGAGAACCGAGAACGGCCGACGGACAGCCTTATATGAGCGTAACGGCACAGAAAATCGGGTATGTTACGCTTAGTGTGGCACTTGCGGATAAATAATTGGGGATCGGAGAATCGTTTTCATGCGCGATTTATGTTATACTTCTTTCAGACGGACGCTGATTTTGATTATCCTTGCGGTGCTAGCGGCAGCCTTTGCGTTTTCTGCCTTCTTTCTGATGCTTCACATAAGTCCTTCGCTTTTGGATAAAAACCGTCTTTACGGTATGCCGACCGATATTCCGGAGGAGCAGGGCTATCGCTCCTATTCGGCGGAGGGCGTATGCGATGTCGCGCTTTGCGGCAATCCCCTTATCGACGGAAGATCGGTAAGACTGCTGCTCACAAATCCTGCGTCCAATACCGTATGGCTCAGAGCGGAGATTTACAGTGTGTCGTTTGCTTATGACGCCGCGGGAAACATTACGGCGGCCTCGCCCGATAAAAAGCTGGGAGAAAGCGGCTTTATCCGTCCCGGCGAATATGTGGAGGAGGTCTCTCTTTCGCGGAGGCTGAAAGAGGATAAGGTCTATGTGATGATCAAAATCGCCACTTATGTGGAGGAATCCGGCACGTCAAACGGGTATTTTTATATCAATACCGCCCTTTTTCCGTGATTTTGTGAGG
>URZF01000214.1 GCA_900552255.1 uncultured Eubacteriales bacterium
CATGTAGAAGAAATAGCTCGCCGCGAGCAGCAGCGGCCATTTGCATTTTTTCGGCAGGATAAAATAAAGAAAGAGCACCAGCGGATAAAAGATCAGAAATTCAGCGGAATTGAAGATCATGCGCGCCGCCTCCTTTCAAGCATCACAAAGCCGAGTCTTACAGCCAGCACCGCAAGCAGATAAAGAAGCGTATCCGAAAGCCCCGCCCCAAACGACAGAAACAAGACGAAAGCAAACGCGCAGAAAAGCGCGTTTGCCGTTATAAAAATCCATTTTCTGCGGAATTTGTATTCACAGAAGCTGATAAGCGCCGAAATGACGATGCAGATCAGCATGAGAGGCGAGGAAAGTATAAAATTCTCCGAACCGAACATATAGCCTCCGATCAAATCATTTTCCTTCCTTGGCAAGCTGCGCGAGGATATCCGAGGCAACCTGCTCCGACCGCTTCTGCGCGCCCTCGTCCGTCATATGCCATGCCGAATTCCAAAAATATTCGTCGTCATAAATGCAGTCCCGATAATCGGAAATCGAAACGACGCCGGGGAGCGAGGTGATAAGAGCCTCGAAATTCAAAACCTCGTTCTCATTCACAGAGGCCATACCGCTTTTCTGCATGGCGGCAAAGGAGAAATAAACCGAGCCGCCCTTTTCCGTAATCTTTGATATCAGCGTTTTCAGCGCCTCCTCCGCACCGAACTGATAGCGGAAGGAGTAGCTGTATCTCTGACCGTCCCATGCGCGGACGGAGAGGTCGTCGCCGTATTTATCCATTGAAGAGGAAAGCGCGTCAAACCGCTTGAACGTCGTCGAGCTGCTCGCAAGGGTCGTGCAGAAGGTCGAAAACGTCGGAAGAAGATCGCTATACAATGTTATATCGATATATTTCAGAAAATCATAGTCCGATTTTCTGAATTCCCAAAATCTGCCTGAACTGCCGCATGTCGTAGTTCCGAGCGTCATGGTGCCCGGCTCCGGCGACCAAAGAACGATATCTCCTTCTTTGATGAAATCCTCGGCGATATCGAAATACAGAAGCGCATTGATATTGGCGTTTTCGCCCAAATTGATGATCTCATATTCTCCGCCCAAGGCTTCATCAATGATAGAGCAATCGTAGCCATAGAGAGAACCGGAACCGCCGATGATGATGATTTTCTTCTTATCGGCAGCCCAGATCAGCCGGTCGATTTTCGCCGCACCGCAGCTCTGCCATGCGTCATAGAGCGTATAGACCGTGTTGATCCGGATGTTTTTCAAGCTGCTGCAATTAAAAAAGCTCCTCTCCGAAATTCCGTTTACAACATTGTTCCAGCCGCCCGACGTCTCAAAGGAAGCGTCAAACAGAATCAGCGTTTCCAAATTCTCGCAGCGGTCAAACGCATATTCCTCGATCTGCTTCACGGTTTTTGCGATCACAAGCGTTTTCATGCCGCTTTGATAGAAAGCATCCTCCGCGATCTTCGTCACGGTGCAGCCGCCCAAAATCTGCGGGATCACAACGGTCTCCGAGCTTCCGGTATATCCCGTGATCGTCGCCGACGAGCCGGAGATCGTATAGGTAAACTCCTCTTCGGGCGTATTCTTTTCCCACATGCAGTAGAGATCGATTTTTGCGGCGCCGTTCGCCGTAACCTTGCCGCCCAGCGACACGGCCTCTCCCGTGCCGTCCGCTTTCGTTTTATAGCCTACAAGCGTATAACCGTCCCGCAGAAAATACCGGTTTTCCACACGGGTATTGGGATTTTTATAGAAAACAAGAGAAAAAGTCTCCGATTCCGGCATGCCCCCGCTCAGCTTTCCGCCGTTGGGATGATAAACGAGCGTCATGCTTGTATTGAGATACACGGTCACGTCATAGGAAGCGTCGAACGTATAGGTCGTATTCTTCGATGCGGCCGTAACCGGTCTCGACGTCGTCGAATTGGCAAGCGCGTTTCCGACAGACCATCCGTCGAAGATAAAATCGTCTTTCATTTTCGCCGTAAGCGTCACGGTCTGTCTCGAGCCGATCCCCCTTTGCACATCATATTCCACGTCACAGGTAGCGGCATTATAAATGAGCGTCACATAATTCCCGATCTTGATGCTTTCGCTGTCGGGGACATCGACGGGATCGGGGATCTCCGGCTCCCCGCCCGTTCCGCTCGTACCGCTCGGCTCCGGCTCTCCGGATGTCGTATCCTCGCCGGAGGTGGTGTCTTCCGGCTCATCTGCCGTCGTATCTTCTCCCGATGTAGTATCCGCCGGATTTCCGGCCGTTGTTTCCACAGGCTTGTCGTTTTTGTCACACGCCGCGAAAAGCGCGCACATCGCGAGCGCCAATATCAATGCGACGATCCGTTTGAATTGCATGATTTTTCCCCCATTCTTTCGTTAAAACGCCGAAATCCCGCCGCAAGCGGTTCTTCCTCGATCCATTATTCCGGGCTGCCGACAGAGCCTCTTTACGAGGATGTGTGCTCCGTGCTCTACGAGGCGGGCCGCAATGACGTGAAGGTTGTGGGCGGCCGTTA
>URZF01000215.1 GCA_900552255.1 uncultured Eubacteriales bacterium
CGAACGGCAACCTGTACAAGCGGCTAGATTTGAGAAGAAAAAACAAAAAATCCGAGTCACAAGCGCATAAAAGCGTGTGGCACGGCACATCTGTCTTTTCGGACAAATCGTCAGATTCAAGCCCCCATTTTGCGGATATCCCTTGTAAACCCTGCCATTGTCTGCTATAATTTTGGTAGGGTGCCGGTTATCCGGTTGTATGGGGAGTGCCACTTACACTTCTTATGCAGGGCTGACGTATTCCAGTACGTCGGCCTGCCTGTTTTCTATATTATAACGTGTCTTGCGCGATTTGTCAACATGTTTTGAAAAGTTTTACAAGATTTTTATTTTTATTACATTCAATATAAGATCGTTATATGTTCAAAATATGCGGCAGAAATAACGTAAAGCGCCGAAAAGCCTTGTCAGTCTATGGCTTTCCGACGCTTTTTCGTCATAGGTTCGCCGCATGGATCCGAGACGCTCTGGCGCCTCTGCTCATATCTTATCCGCAAAAAATACCGCATTTCTGCGGTATTTTTTAATAAACATATCTTATTTGCCGAGCATCTTAGCAACCTCGTCGCCGAGATTGTCCTCTCTCTTCTGAATGCCCTCGCCCTTTTCAAATCTTGCAAATTCGACGATTTTGATCGCCGTGCCAAGCTCCTTCGCAACGGATGTGATATACTGGCTGACCTTCATGTTGTCGTCCTTGATATATTCCTTTTCGACAAGGCAGTTTTCCTCATAGAATTTGCCGAGCTTTCCGGCCGCCATCTTGTCGAGGATCGCCTCGGGTTTCGTCGCGTTCTTGGGATCGTTCTTGATCTGCGCGATCACGACTTCCTTCTCCTCCGCGATGACATTTGCCGGAACGGAATCGCGGTCGAGATAAGGCGTCGCATAAGCGCCGGCCTGGAGCGCGATGTTCTTCGCAAATTCCACAAATTTATCGTTGGTTGCAAGCGAAGGGTCGACGTCGAATTTCACGATGACGCCGATCGCGCCGTTTCCGTGGACATAGGTGCTCGTGATGCCCTCGATGACGACGAAGCGGCGAACGGAAATCTTCTCGCCGATCGTGAAAATTTTATCCTTAACGGTTTCATCGACGGTGTATTCCGTGCCGTCGAATTTGCAGGCGCCGAGCGCCTCGAGCGTCGCCGGCTTGCAGGCGACAATCGTTCTCAGAATCCCGTTTACAAACTCGACGAAGGTCGCGTTCTTCGCGACAAAGTCGGTCTCCGAATTGACCTCGACCATTGCGACGGTGTCGCCGTCTTTGAGTATCGATACAAGACCATCCGCCGCGATTCTGTCCGCTTTTTTAGCGGCGGCGGCAAGTCCCTTTTCTCTGAGCAGCTTGATGGCGGCATCGACGTCCCCGTCCGACTCCACAAGCGCACGCTTGCAGTCCATCAGTCCCGCGCCTGTTTTCTTTTTCAGGTCGCCGACCATCTGTGCGGATATATTTGCCATTTTCTTATCCTCCTCTGTGAATTTTAATATCTATACGCGGTTCGCATTAAGCTTCGGCGCTTTCGGCAGCTTCGGCCTCGGCCGCTTCCTCTGCCGCCGCTTCCTCTGCGGGAGCCGCGGTCGTCTGCTCGCCCTGCTTGCCCTCGATGACGGCGTCGGCGAGGACGCTGGAAATCAGCTTGATCGCGCGGATCGCGTCGTCGTTTCCGGGAATGATATAGTCTGCGTCGTCAGGATCGCAGTTCGTATCGACGATCGCGATGACCGGAATGTCGAGCTTCTTCGCTTCCAGCACGGCATTGTGCTCTTTTCTCGGGTCTACGATGAACACCGCCGCCGGAAGTCCGGGCATATTCTTGATGCCGCCGAGATTTCTCTCGAGGTCTTCCATTTCCTTTGTGAGCTTCGCCACTTCTTTCTTGGGAAGCAGACCGAAAGTGCCCTCTTCTTTCATCTTTTCGAGGGATGCAAGACGGCCGATGCTTCTCTTGATCGTCTTATAGTTCGTGAGCATACCGCCGAGCCAGCGCACATTGACATAATACATGCCGCAGCGCTCCGCCTCTTCCTTGATGGCGTCCGCCGCCTGCTTCTTCGTTCCCACAAAGAGCAGGTCGCCGCCCTCAGCCGAAAGCTCCTTTACAAAATTGTAGGCCTCGTCGATCTTGCCGACCGTTTTCTGAAGGTCGATGATATAGATGCCGTTTCTTTCCGTGAAGATGTATTCCGCCATCTTGGGATTCCATCTTCTCGTGTGATGTCCGAAATGGACGCCTGCTTCGAGCAGCTGCTTGATTGAAATAACTGCCATGATTTTTTCTCCTTTTTGGTTTTTTCCTCCACAGCGCGGATGATAAAAGTGCAAAGCCCCATGGGCACCAATCGCACGCCGCTGCTGTGTGCGGATTTTGATTTTTCGGTATTCGGATGCACAAAGCCCCGAAAATCCAATTTATTTTATCATAAAATCGCCGGAAATGCAAGGGGTTTTATGACATTTTTTACTTTTTCCCCGACTTTTTCTCGCATCCGAGCTTTTCA
>URZF01000216.1 GCA_900552255.1 uncultured Eubacteriales bacterium
TTGTCATTGATATAGGATAACAGCATCCCATTTGACAATCATGCGCACGTATGATAGAATGGCGTAGGAAAATATCCGGTGGGAGGATTCAATCAAAACGGAGGCTATCATGGGAGAGATTCTGACGGTAAAAGAGCTTACCAAAACATTCAAATTATCGTCCAAGCAGCAGAAGCTTGAAAAGACCGGCGCCAAAGTGAAAACGGCGGTCGACAGACTGTCCTTTTCGGTGAATGAGGGCGAAATCTTCGGCCTTCTCGGTCCGAACGGCGCCGGCAAAACGACGACGCTCCGGATGCTGGCGACGCTGATAAAGCCCGACTCCGGAACGGCGGAGGTGCTGGGACACGACATCGTGCGCGAGCCGGACGCGGTGCGCCGTAGCGTCGGCTTTTTGACGGGAGAGCTGAAGCTGGAGGATTATTTCACGCCGAATTATCTGTTCGACTTCTTTTCGGAGCTGCACGGGGTGCCCACACAGGTGCGCGACGCGCGCAAAAAGGAGCTTTTCGACCGATTCGGCATCGGAGAATTTGCCGAGGTCAAGGTGGGCAATCTTTCGACGGGGATGAAGCAGAAAGCTTCTATCGTCATTTCCATCGTGCATGATCCCGCCATCATCATTTTCGACGAGCCGACAAACGGGCTTGACGTTCTGACGGCAAAGGTCGTGACGGATTTCCTTGCGGCGTTGAAGGAGCAGGGAAAGACGGTGATCGTATCGACGCATATTTTCAGTCTGATCGAGAAGGTATGCGACCGTGTGGGCGTCATTGTGGACGGAAAAATGGCGGTGTGCGGCACGCTTGCGGACGTCTGCGGTGAAAAGACGCTCGAGGACAGCTTCTTTGATATTTATGCGGAAAGGATGGGCGAGCGCGTATGAAAAGCGGGATCCTCACGATCATGAAAAAGGAGCTTACCCGCTTTTTTACGGATAAGCGTTTGGTATTTACGACGATTCTCATGCCCGGTATTTTGATTTACCTGATGTATACCCTTATGGGGAGCGCCATTGCCAGCATGTACAGTCCGAGCGGGGAGACCGCGGAGGTCGCGGTCGTGGATCTGCCCGATTCGATTGCCTCTATTCCCACAGGGGATTCGATGAAATTTGTGTCCGTGGACGCATCGGAGATCGAGTCGCTCAAAAAGGCGGTCGAGAACGCGGAGAGGGATATCCTCGTCGTTTTTCCGTCGGATTTCGACGAACAGGTGGCGGCTTATCAGACGGGCTCCGGCGCTGCGGCGCCGAACGTGGAGATTTATTTCAATTCCTCTGCGACCGATTCTCAAAACGTGTACCGCATGATGACGGCTCTCCTCGACGGTTATGAATCCTTGCTTGCCAACAAATTCGATATCAACGCGGGGAATGGCACTTATGACCTTGCGACCAAGGAGGATACGGCGTCTTCGTTTTTCGCCTCGATGCTGCCGCTGCTTCTCATGATCTTCCTTTTCTCCGGCTGTATGGCGGTGGCGCCGGAATCTATCGCGGGGGAAAAGGAGCGCGGCACGATCACGACGATTCTCATAACGCCGATCCGCCGCGGGGAGCTTGCCGTCGGAAAGATCGCGGCGCTCGCAATCGTCGCGCTTTTGTCCGGCATATCGAGCGCGCTCGGCACGATTCTGTCTCTGCCGAAGCTGATGGGCGGCGGGGAGGTTGTCGACGCGAGCATTTACGGCATGAAGGAATACCTTGTGCTGCTTGTGCTGATTCTTTCGACGGTGCTCCTCATCATCACGGCGATCTCGATCATTTCCGCATTTGCGAAAACGGTCAAGGAGGCGCAGGGCTATGTGACGCCGATGATGATTCTCGTCATGGCGGTCGGCATCACGGCGATGTTCGGAGCCGCGGCGCCGGAAAATCCATTCCTTTATCTGATTCCGTTCTATAACACAGTGCAGTGCATGGCGGCGGTGTTCTCATTTGAGGCGGTGACGGAAAATCTCCTTGTCTGCGTGATTGCCAATGCGGTTTATACGGCGCTCGGCGTGTTTGCGCTTGCCAAGATGTTTAACAGCGAAAAAATCATTTTTTCAAAATATGAGAAACAAAGGAGAAAACAATGGAGATCATCAAATCTTATGTGCAGCAGGTTCCGGCGACCCGTTTTATCGGGAAGAAATACGGCGACGCCGACCGAGTGGGCGGAGGCTTCGGAAAGCAGTGGGACAAGTGGAACGGAGATGGGCTGTTCGCGCCGATTGAAAAAGTCGCCGGAGACGTTTCCTCGCTGTTTGAGGATGCGGACGCGACGATAGGACTTATGCGCTGGAAGAAGGGCGAGCCGTTTGAATATTGGATCGGCAAGTTCACGCCCGTTGGCACGGCCGTGCCGGAAGGCTATGGCTTTGCGGATTTCCAGGCGGCAAAGCTCGGCGTATGCTGGCTTTACGGCGAGTTCGACACGCTTTTCGGCAAAGAGCATCTCGCTGAAAAGCGCCTGCGTGAGCAAGCGGATCGGTACGTCGTAGCTGAAAACGGCGC
>URZF01000217.1 GCA_900552255.1 uncultured Eubacteriales bacterium
GAAAGCGGCATCTTGATGTGTGAAAGATATGCAAAACAGCTTGACAAATACGGAAAAAAGGATATAATGAAAAAAGAATTGTTTTCCGAATAAACCTTATTCGGAATTTTTTCGCCCTTGTGCCGCGCCGCGGCGGAAAAGTGCGGATTTTATCGGTGTCTTCGGAACGGCAGCTTGAAGAAGAACACGGTAAGCGCATATTGGCGGACATGATTTCATCGCTGTATCGCTGTTTTTGGGCGACGGCCGCAATGTCAAAATTCGGAGGAGAACCTATGAAAAAATTTTTAGCGTTTCTGCTGGCGTTTTCCGTGTGTTTGGTGTGTTTTGGTACATATGGATTTGAAAACGCCGCGATTGACACGCATGACGCGTGTGACCATGATCACAGTCATTCCGGACATGCTGTCCTCGCCGCGGATGACGATACGGAGAGTTTGTATGCGGAGATAACGGGAAGTGCCTATAACGAAACCCTGCAAACCCTCACCGTGACATTTTCGGTCGGCTCCAAGACGGGAAATAAAATCAGCGGCGGAACCGTTGTTGTGACGGCGCCGGTCAGTACGCTCGAAAGGCCTACTTCCGTAAGCGGCTATTTATTCGGGGAGTTTCTTTCACAATCCGCTTTTGTTTCGGTAGCCGGCACTGCCTCCGCATCGACGGTTACGATTACGATTCCGGATGTGGGAAAGGACTCCCGGTCGCCTACGGGTTCTTTTACCATCACCTATCCGGTCGATACGGAGTGGCTTGATCTCTCGTTTATGCGCATCAGAGAGCTTACGGTCTCCGGTGCCGCGAAGAAAGCGGACGGCACTTCTTTCGGCTTTGATTCACAGACGACGACGCACAACGTGTATATATGCAATCACAGCAGTACGAATTCGAGAGTTACGAAAGAAGCGACCTGTACGACCACCGGCACGCGCGAGCAGTACTGCACGACCTGCGGCTATGTTGTCAAGACGGAAACCCTTTTGCTGACGGATCATGATTTTGATTATTCCAAGCGCTATACGCCGTCCCAAGGGCAGGACGCGACTTGTACGGTGGCCGGGTACGGCTATTACAAATGCAAGCTTTGCGGGACGATTTCGTGGACGCTGGCCCCGGCTACGGGACATACATGGGGCGCACGTTATTTGGAGAACGGCGTCTATAAGCAGAAATGCACGGTCTGCGGACAGGTATCGGAGGCGGACAATCAGTGTGCGCACGATTCGGCGCTCTATACCTTGAAAAGAGTCGTAACGGCTTCCACTTGTACGACAAAGGGCTCTGCCGTTTATGAGTGCCCGACCTGCGGCGCGACGGAAACAAGAGAGCTTCCGCTGGCGGATCACGCCTTTGGCGAATGGACGGTGACGGTGCAGGCGGGCTGCACGATCTCCGGAAGCCGGTATCATAGATGCTCGGTCTGCGATGACATCGAAACGGAGATCATCGCACCGCTCGGCCACAGCTGGGGCGCTTGGACGATCACGAAAGAAGCTACGTGTATATCGACCGGAACCAGATCGCGCGTTTGCGTTGTCTGCGGCGACGTCGATACGGAAACGATTGCACAGTCCGGTCATAGCTGGAGCTCCTATGTGACTACCAAGGAAGCGACTTGTGTTTCGACCGGGACAGAGAGACGGACATGCTCTCTCTGCGGAGAGGTGGATACGCAGACGATCCCGCTTGCTTCTCACACCTATGGAGCGTGGGCGGTCACGGCGGCTCCGACCTGTAAGGCGGCGGGCACGGAGGAGCGGGTCTGCTCGGTCTGCGGGGACCGTGAGACGCGGACGGCCGCTTTGGATCCGAACGCACATTCCTACGGCGAATGGAAGGTGGTCGATTCCAAGACCTGTATTACGGACGGCTTGAAGGAACGTGTATGCGAGCTCTGCGGTTATGTGGACAGCGCTGTTGACCCGAGCACGGGACATGTGTTCGGAGAACCCGTGGTGAAAGGAAAGACTACGACAAAGACATGCAGCATCTGCGGTTATTCCGAGGTGGCGAAAACCGTAAAAGACGGCGTTGAGAAGACGCTCACGAGCATCAGCGGTTCTCTCTATGTTACCGGCGCCACGGCCTCTAAAAATGTACTGTTTGAAATCGGGGCGATGCCGATCGATGTGGCAGCTGAGTATAAGAAATATCGGGAGTTCGATGAGGGTTATGTTTATAGGCTCCTTGTGGACGGCGTAGAAACTCCCATTGCGTCGGATATGAAGTTGACGCTTTCGATCGACGCTGCCTTTAAGGATTACGACGTGTCCCTTGTCGTTCTTCGCGGCAATGCTTTCTATACGCTGGAAAATTACAGCAGAAAGGGACTGGATATCACCATCGACGGCTCGGAGCTTAACGGCGTGGACGCTATCTTCGTCACAAAGGGCGAGGGGGACAGTACGAACATCGTGGTGCCGATCATCATTGTGGTCGCCACGCTTGCCATCGCGGGCGCTGCTGTTTATCTCTGGTTTT
>URZF01000218.1 GCA_900552255.1 uncultured Eubacteriales bacterium
AATAGGTAAAGCTACTATAACCGTTGATGCTAAATGGGGATCTAATAGTCGTGGTGTACCTGAGTATGATGTAATGAAGGTACGCGCTTACGTTCAGCTATGACGACGGCGGCGCGCAGGACAGGCGTCTCGCTCTGCTTTTCCGCAAATACGGCATGAAAGCGACGTTCAATCTGATTTCGAGCGGCATTACGAATCCCGAGACGCACGGCGTGCGCGCGGACGAGGTGCGTTCCCTCTACATCGAAAACGGACATGAGGTCGCCTGCCACACCTATTCGCATCCGCATCTCGAGCGCATGCTCATCGGGGATCAGTACGACGAGATCATGCGCGACCGCCGGCTTCTCGAGGAGGCGTCCGGCACCATCGTCCGCGGACTCGCCTACCCGTTCGGCACCTACAACGCCGATACCTTCACCGCAATGGAGACCGCCTCCATCGTTTACGGCAGGACTGCCGGCGCCTCCGGCAATTTCCTTCTGCCGGACGATTTCAAGGTTTGGATCCCGACCACGCATCACAACGAATGTGAGCCGATGGTGAAAAAATTCATATACAACGTGGAAAAGGCGCCATGGCGTGCCGGCGGCGTTCTCTATATTTGGGGCCACAGCTACGAATTTGATAACAAAGATTTCCCTGTCGGCTGGGAAAAATTTGAGGAGATCCTGTCGGAGCTCCACAAACGCGAATATGACATTTGGCCTGCCACCAACCTCGAGATCTACGATTATGTAGGTGCGGTAAAGCGAATCCGCCGTTCTGCGGACGGAAAAACCCTATATAACCCGACAGATACCGACGTATGGGTCTCAAATGACGACAAGCCGCTGCGCATCGGCGCTTGTGAATCGGTCATCATTCAATAATACATTTGTATCATTGAATTTATACATTTGGATTATATTTAAAAACAAGAGCAGGAGCCGCTTTTGCGGCTCCTGCCGATTTTTCTGTCATAGGTCAATCCACGGCTTCCTCCGCAGCCGCCTGTCCGATCGCATCCACAAGGCACATGACCGCCCTCGCCAACACAACGGCGGCACCAAGGCCAAGACAAGCCCGGAAGGCCAGCCGAAGCCGGTTTATTTTCGCTTCGCACTCCTTTGAAAAATCTCCGGTGATCTGAACCGAATTGTAAAAGCCTCTGATTCTCTTTTCTATCATAAATACCGCCATCCTTTCCGGGAACACCGTCCGTCGTCAAAGCAGATCGCGCAGCTTGGCCGCCGCACGCTGATATTTTTTCTTGCAGGCCTCCACCGTGATCCCGAGCAGGGAGGCGATCTCCCGATGCCGCAGTCCTGCGTAAACCTTCATGGTGACGATCTGCCGCTCCTCGTCGTCCAGCGCATCGAGCGCATTTTTGACCTCCATAGAAGAAAGCAGCGTGCTCTCGTCGAAGCGGGTCTCATTTTCAGCGTCGTCCGCACCTGAGCTTTCAAAACGTCTATGTCGGAAAAGATCGATCGCGACGTTCCTCGCGATCGAAAGCACCCATGCGCGCGCGTTCGTCCCCTTTCGGTAGGAAAAGGCCTTCTCCAATATCTTGACATACGTTTCCTGAACGACGTCGTCCGAAAGCGAAAAATCGCGCAGAACCGAATAGGCAACCGCGTAGATCTGCCTGTTCATATACTGATGAATGACCTTCAGCGCATCTCCGTCGCCGTCGGCGATCCGCAGAATCGCCTTTTCGCATTCGGCGCTCTCAAATATTTTCTCAAAATCCACAGGACGCACTTTTCCTTTCATCTATATTTGTTATAACGAATCAAGCAAGCAAAACGGGACAGTCCCCAGTAAAAATAAGACTGCCGGCACATCTCTTCCAAATGCAGAAACTTAACAAATCAAGTGTTGACAAATGAAGCCGAATATGATATCATAAAACATGAATTAAAAACACATATATTTTGATCGATTCACACAAAAGGAGAGTCATATCGATGTCAGAAGTTGAAAGATTATATACGGTCGAGCAGGTCGCAAAAATGACCTCGCTTACCACAAGGACCATCCAAAACTATCTGCGCACGGGGATACTGCGCGGACGGAGAATAGGAGGTCAATGGCGCTTCACCGCGACCGATATCCGGGAAATGATAACCAGCAGGAACGGATCGTCCGAAGCGGCGGCGGAGCAAAGGCAGAACGTCATCGACTTCCTCGACGGCGTCAATACCGATATCGGCGGAGCAACACAAATCTGCACCGTTGTCGATCTCTATCTTCCGAGAGAAGACGCGGAGAATACATATAACAAGCTCCATGAGCTCGTCGAATCGGAAAAAGGGGAAGCCCACCTCATTCTTCAATACAGCTATGCCGACGCCGATCAAAAAGCGCGGTTCCTTCTCTTCGCACCGCCGGTGCTCATCGGCAAAGCGATGAAAATTTTAAAATAGTCTTCATAGGGGCGGCTGCCGGCCGTCCTTCTGCTTTTTTGCGCTTATGT
>URZF01000219.1 GCA_900552255.1 uncultured Eubacteriales bacterium
ATAGATATTTGCCGCAAAACTGTGTAAAATAATAAAAAAGCAAAGGAGGTTTTCATATGGCTGTTACGAAAATCACAAACGAAAATTTTGAAACCGAGGTATTGCAATCGGACAAACCCGTGCTTATCGATTTTTTCGCGACCTGGTGCGGTCCCTGCAAGATGCTTTCTCCCGTCGTGGACAGCATCGCCGAGGAGCATCCGGAAATCAAGATATGTAAGATCGACATCGACGAGGAGCCGTCTCTTACGGAACGCTTCGGCATCATGAGCGTCCCGACGCTTGTCGTGATGAAAAACGGAGAGATCGTCCGCACCTCCGTCGGTTTCAAATCCCGCGATGCAGTCCTTTCCCTGCTGGCCGAATAATTTTATTCCGCAAATTTCCGTTATCCGCTTGACAAACCCATCTGTCCCGATATAATGAAAATGGCTTCGGATAAAAAGCGCCGCCCGATATATTGCCGGACGGCGTCATTCCGAAATTTCCAAAGCCATAAAATACAGAGAGAAAGAACAAGGAGACATACATATGTTAGCCAAAACACCGCCCATGGGCTGGAACTCATGGAACACCTTCGGCAACAATATCAGTGAGGATATGATCAAGGAAACCGCCGACGCCATGGTCGAGCATGGCATGCTCGACGCCGGCTACCGATACCTTGTCATCGACGACTGCTGGAGCCTGCGCGAACGCGACAAAAACGGCATGCTCGTCGCCGATCCGGAAAAATTCCCGCATGGCATGAAAGCCGTCGCGGATTATGTCCACTCCAAGGGACTGAAATTCGGCATGTATTCCTGCTGCGGCGTCAAGACCTGCGCAGGATATCCCGGAAGCTGGGGACATGAGTTCGACGATGCGGCCTACTTCGCCGATATCGGCGTGGACTTTCTCAAATACGACAACTGCTATCATCCGTCGATGCAGAGCCACCTCTCCTATAACCGCATGGCGCTCGCACTCAAATCCACGAAGCGCGACATTCTCTATTCCGCCTGCAACTGGGGCAATGCGCAGGTCGAGACATGGGCGCGTTCAGCCGGGGTGGACATGTACCGCTCGACCGGCGATATCTTTGATTCCTTTGAATCCATCCGCAAGCTCTCCGAAAGCCAAAAGGATAAGCTTGGCTACTCCGCAGCGGGCTGCTTCAACGACATCGATATGCTCGTCGTCGGCATGAAGGGCAAGGGCAACGTCGGGGTGGAATCCGGCTGTACGGACGCGCAGTACCGTTATCATTTTGCGCTTTGGTGCATGATGATGTCCCCGCTTATGATCGGCTGCGACGTGAGGGACATGACGCCGGAGGTACATGCGCTTCTCACGAACAAAAACCTCATCGCCATCAATCAGGATAAGGACACGCGCCCGCCGATGTTCATCGCGGATAACGCCGGCTCGCGCGAGGCGCTTCTGCTGTTCCGTCATTTATCAAATAGACGCTTTGCTTTCGGCTTCTTCAACAATTATGACACGGACAAAACCTTCATGATCCCCTACTATGAAATCGGGCTGGATCCGCTTTGCGGCTGGGGCTTCGATGTGACCGACGCCTTTACGGGAGAGCATGTCGGCGTCTGCCGTGAATATGTGGAAGCGAGAGTCCCCGCCGGCGACTGCAAGGTCTTCACGGGAAAGCTCGTCAAGCTGTAATCAAAACAGAGAGGACAGCTTTACCCCGTCTGTTGTAAAGGATATTTTATGGCAAACTGCAAGGAATGCGGCAGGCTTTTGAAAAGCGACGAGGCAGCGATCTACCGCCGGCTCATCTATCGCGACGCGGAGGAATACCTCTGTATCGACTGCCTTGCCAAAGCGCTGAAAGTAGACCGCGCCGTCATCGAAGAAAAAATCAAATACTTCAAGGAGATCGGATGCAGGCTGTTTTGACTCCAAAAACAAGCCGCAAAACGAACTCGACTCCATCAAAAAGCTTTCGGGCAAAAGCCCGAAGGCTTTTTTTGTTTGGATATGAGCTCGATCTTTTAATCGAAGTCTAAACGACCAAAATATATCGCTAAAGCTCTATGACCCCATCCGCGATCAAAGCATACGCAAGCAATTTGTTTTCAAATTCCCGATAATGCAGAAAATGCTCCCATAGCCTCTGAGGCGGCTCAGAAACAGCTTTCTCTTCGCCAAGCAATTTCGCCGCAAGAGAAACCGCCTTCTCAGTGGATTCATAGCTGTCGCCCGTCAATTTTTGATTGTAGAGCACCGCCAAATTTTTTACCGTATGATAGACGTGCAAACCGTCAGGCAGGTCCAGCCACTCCGGATGCGTTTCAAAGCAGCAGTACATTTCCCAAGCTGCGATCTCATCCTCAAACTGCATCTGCCGCCATTTTTCTTTCATTTCCAGCCGAATAGACGTCATTTTTTCATTTTTCTCCAATTTAATTAAATTCTTCCATTCGGTTCCGA
>URZF01000220.1 GCA_900552255.1 uncultured Eubacteriales bacterium
TAAGCCTCGCCGTCACAGACGATATCAAAACGGAAGCGGCTTTCCTGAACGGCGACGCCTTGAATTTCCGTATTGTAATCCAAAACAAGAACGCCGCCATTTTCAAAGGACACCGTATTGGACACGCGTCTCGCTGCGACCGTGAACTCAAACGCCGCAAAGCCGGCGTCATAATTCCCGCCGTATCTCGCTTTTTCGGAAAACGTCATCACAGAGGACACGGCGCCTTCTCTGACCAAGGTGACAACGCTGCGGTCGCCGGTATCGAAAGAAAGCGTATTGACGGCGGGACCGTCTTCCCCCAAAATTTCATCATACCGGATCTCGATCAGACTTCCCTCACAAGCCATGACGCCGTTTCCGGTGATCCGAATCTTTTCCCGCTCCGCCTCGTCGCCCTCTCCGCGCGAAACAACCGCAAAAATCTTGATCTTGATTTTCTTTTCTTTCATAATTATCATATTAAAATATGCCGGACAGACGGAGCTCCCGTCCATCCGGCATTTCCCTTTGTTATTTTATTTCGATCAGGCTGTCGCACCACATCGCAGGCGCCTCATATCCCAAAAGATTCACGGTCGTCGCCGCCACGTTGGCAAGCCCGAAGCCTTCCGCCTTTTTCAGGGCATAGCGGTCGGAATAAAAATTGTCATACAAGATGCAGGGCACGGGATTCAGCGTATGACTGGTTTTCGCCTTCGGAGAGCCGTCCGGATTCGTTTTCACGTTTCCTTTCTTGTCGGTCTCGTACATTTCGTCGGAGTTTCCATGGTCCGCCGTGATGATGGCCACACCGTGAGCCGCGTCCACCGCCTTGATGATTCGGGCGAGCTGAAGATCGAGAGACTCCACGGAAATGACGGTCGCCTCGTAGTTTCCGGTATGCCCGACCATATCGCCGTTCGGGAAATTGGCTCTGATATAACGGTATTTGCCGGATTCGATCGCCTCGATGATCTTATCCGCGACGAGCGCGCACTGCATCCACGGACGCTGCTCAAACGGAACGAGATCGGAGGGAATTTCCTCATAGGTCTCCGTTTTTTCATCGAATTTTCCGCTTCTGTTCCCGTTCCAAAAATAAGTGACATGCCCATATTTCTGCGTTTCGGAAACGGCATACTGCGCGATTCCCGTTCCGGCGAGATATTCGCCCATCGTGTTTGTGATAGCGGGCGGCGCCACGAGATAGCGGGACGGCACATGCAGGTCGCCGTCGTATTCGAGCATTCCGGCATAGATCACCTTCGGAACGCGAATACGGTCAAATTTATCAAAATCCGAACCCGCCTCGAATGCTTTTGAAATCTCGATCGCGCGGTCGCCGCGGAAATTGAAGAACACGACGCTGTCGCCGTCCTCGACGGTCCCGACCGGTTTTCCGTCTTTCGCGATGACGAATGCCGGCAAATCCTGATCGATCGCGCCGGTTTCCGCCCGGCAGGTCTCGATCGCTTCCTTTGCGGACGCAAACTGTCTGCCATCGCCGAGCACATGCGTATGCCAGCCGTCCTCGACCATCTTCCAGTTCGCCTCATAGCGGTCCATCGTGATCTTCATTCTGCCGCCGCCGGAGGCGATTTTCGCGTCAAACGACGCGTCGCAAAGGGACGTGAGAAATTCCTCAAACGGATTCACATAATCGAGCGCGGAGGTCTCTCCGACATCGCGGCCGTCGAGCAGGATGTGGATCCTGGCCGTCCTTACACCGTCAGCCTTCGCCCGTTTCACCATCGCTTTCAAATGATCGATGTGCGAATGGACGTTGCCGTCCGAAAACAGACCGATAAAATGAAAAACGGAGCCGTTTTCCACACAATTTGAGACAAGCGTTTTCCACGTCTGCCCGTCGAACATCTTTCCCGAGGCGATCGACTCGCTGACGAGCTTCGCGCCCTGCGCGAACACCTGTCCGGAGCCGAGCGCGTTATGCCCGACTTCGGAGTTTCCCATATCGTCGTCGGACATGAGTCCCACCGCGGTGCCGTGCGCACGCAGCTTTGTCCACGGGTAGTTCGCCATCAGCATGTCGAGCGTCGGGGTATAGGCGTTTTTCACCGCATTCCCGGGGCCGTCGGGAGCAAGCCCCACTCCGTCCATCACGATGGTCACGACAGGTCCCGTGACACCGATCTCTTTTTTCAATTTATTCAATTTGGCCATATGGATTTCCTTTCTGTTTTGGGATTTTATTCATAACAGATTATAGCGCATCCCTGCCGCTGTGTCAATATTTTTATATTGACATATGGGATAAAACAGAGTAAAATAATAGAAAAAATGGGCGCCGCCTCGGAGAAACAGGAGGAACGGAATATGGAAGCTTCCTATTTGGTCATTCTGCTTTGCGTCATTTATTTCTGCTTCATCCTGCCGACAAAGCGCCGAAAAAACCGGCGGCGGATGCTTTGGAACAAAGAAAGGAAAGC
>URZF01000221.1 GCA_900552255.1 uncultured Eubacteriales bacterium
TGAAGCATTGGAAAGGGATTTTTCGCGGAAAAAAGAAGCCGCCGGAGGAAACGGCCGCCGTTTCAAAGGTGAATAAAATCGTATGATGTGAAAAGGAGGACGGATATGGGAAAAAAGGGCGCGTATAAAAATCTTCTGACGCTTGTTTCCGTGCTGTCCGTTCTTCTTGCGTTTACTCTTGTCTGTGCGCTCTGCCTGTTCGTCTTATATAAGACGGGAATCGCCGAGTTTGCATTTGGACTTCCCGGAGAAATACAAGGCGGCGTACCTGCCGGAACGGATTTTTCGCTTCCCGTCCATACCGCGGCATCGCCTGCGGCGAACGCAGCCCTTACCGAAGCAAGCTTTGATAGGATGCTGGCCGAGACCCCTTTTGTGGACAGCTATTATATCAAAATACAGATTTCCTCCGATGAGACGGCGGGAGACGATGTGCCGGTTTCCGGGACCTATGAAATCTGGCGTTACGGCGATCGCTATAAGATCAATCGCTACAACAGCGGAAATGAAACCGAGTGTGTCATAACCTGCGACGGCACGAGAATACAGGTGATCGATTTTCTCGCTCCGTCCAGCACGTATTATGCCGTATCCGACGGATACGCTTTTGAAAAAATGGCGCCGCTGCCGGATTTCAGCCTTCTTTTGGAGGAGGAGCATGAAATCTTTGAATATATGGAGAGGGACGGTGTTTGCACGGCGGCATATGAATATGCGTCGCTTGCCATGGTCGACAACGTCAGGTTTTCCATGTCTACAGGGCTTATCGCGTCTTTTTCCAGATACCGCGGCGGACGTGTTATTTGGACGATCGACGTCTTGTCTACGGATTTGGATTTTTCTTTCAGCAACTATATGTTCAGCATCGATTAAGTGAGGATGATCGCCATGATCACCGCGAGAAGCGCGGTGTTGTCGTCGGAATCGCCGAGCAGCATCGCAAGAATCAGGCCGAACATGATGAGGTCTTCCGCGGATATTTTTTCAAGAAGTCCGCCAAGGAGTCCGCCTTGAGCTTTCTCATGCGGAGCCGCCGGCTTTGCGGATACGGGTGCTGCCGGCTCCTTCTTTTCTTTTTCGGCGGGAGTCTCTTCCTTTTCGTGCTCCGGTATCTCCGGCTCATATCTTTTGCTTTCTGCGTACATACTTCCGTTATAATCCGGAGGAACGGTGATTTTCGGCCGCGTCCTCGCGTCGGTTTCGATGGAACCGTAGCTTCGGCTGTAAATTTTCCTCACCTCCTCATATCAGATTCTTGAAATAGCCTGCCATTTCGGCAAG
Source organism: uncultured Eubacteriales bacterium (assembly GCA_900552255.1). Classification (GTDB taxonomy): domain Bacteria; phylum Bacillota; class Clostridia; order Oscillospirales; family CAG-272; genus QALR01. The sequence continues at coordinate 1,282 of URZF01000221.1, forward strand.
ACGCAGCATGTTCAGCATTTTGTCGATTTTGTCTCTTCTTTTGTCGTCGAGATAAGGCTTCAGCGCCAAAAGGAGAGCCCGTGTGTTTTTGATGTTTTTCTCCATTCCCGGGGCGGGTGAAAACAGTGCAGGCATCGCCGCCGGTGTGTCCGGCTGCGGGGGAGATTCAGGGGCAGAGGCTGGCTCCGGCTCGGCTGCCGCCTGCGGGGGCGGCGGAGGCGGCGTTTTGGCTTCTCCGTCCTCCGTCATGGTGTCGGCGAGCGATTTGATCTGCGCCATCATGGCGGGATTGGACAAAATTTTGTCGAGCTTGGAGCTGAAATCGCCGTTCATCCGTTACCGCCTCCGCCCAGCGTTTTGATAATGGTTTCCGCGCGCTCCCGTCCCATCGCGTTGATGAGTCGGTTGATGTCGTCCGTGCCGGCGCTTTTCAGCATGGTGCGCACTTTGGTGACGTCCGCGGTCTGTGCCGCGGCGATCCTCTCGTCGAAGCCGATCGAGGATGCGATAAGACGTAATTTGTTTTGCAAATCCTCATCGCTTAAGGAGAGCAGAGAATCGAGCATTTTCTGATTGATTTCCATTGTAACCTCCAAAGGGGCCGTCTCTTGGGCGGCGTATTTAAATTTTGTATGAGGGCGGAACGTCCCTCGCCGATCCTTACCGACACTTTTGCTGTCGCTTTTCATTGTATATTCTATGCCGTGATTTTTTCTTTTGCCACTTTTCTCGTCACTTTTTGGAGGCCGGGCGGAAAAATACGTGAATCATTTATTTGTATTCTGAAATAGGGAGGCTTTATGAGATATACGCCGGAAAAAAATAAAACCGCAAAGCTCATTTCTTTTGCCTGCGTGCTGATCGCCTGCGCGCTTGTCGGCACGGTTTTTCTTCACGTCCGTTATCAGGCCGTTTATGAAATCATTGCGCTTTTGTTTTATATTTTCAGCTTTGAGCTGCTTTTTCGCTATGTGTTTACCGAATACACTTATGTGATCGACGAAGGAAATTTCATCGTAATGAAACGAACGGGACGCAGACAGATGTATGCCTGCAATGTCTCGATGAGCACGGCACTTGCCATTTTGGAAACGCCGAAAACCAAAGAGCAGCGTACGGCGTTTGCGGAAACCTAT
>URZF01000222.1 GCA_900552255.1 uncultured Eubacteriales bacterium
CATTTTCACGATTTTCACCAATATATATCAAGCGCCAAAATTCATCTTTTCTCATCGACGGCGTAAATGTCTCAAAAACTATCCCGTTTGAAAAAGTGACTTGTAAATCTCCGACGCGAGATACCCGAGCAGAAGAAACAGCCGCATTCAAAAAATGCTCATGAAAGGATTTTTGAATCACGTCAAATATACTGCTTTCATCGTCCGCTCTGCCTACGATATCATACATCCATTCGCTCTCATCGATTCTCGTATTATAAGGAACATAGATATCCCTTGATGCAAGAAGGATCTCATCCTCTTTTACAAATCTCCATTGCGTCTGAACATGAAAGCTGAATTCGGGAACAGACGCACCGTTTTTGTCCCTTACATCCTCTCCCAAATTGAAGCATAGCATGTCCACACAGCGAAAAATACCATTGAATTTAGAACCGACGAGCTTCTCTGTTATCATACAATATCCTCTAAAAATAAACAAAACGAGCAGGCGTCCTTTTCATTCCTTTACAAGAAACGCTTCCGCCTCCGGCGAAACGTAGAGATGCTCGCGGCTCTGCACAAGCGTGAGCGCCTTTTCCCCGCGGAGATTCCGATACATCGCGGCGATGCCCGCCGGCGGCGAGGTATAGTCGCCAAGCCCCGCCTCGATCACCGTTTCCGTATCGATGTATTTGGCGCGTACCGAAAGATCAAAATACCGCACGGCGCTGCCGGAAAAATCGCCCCAGCCGCAAAGCCGGCCGATCTTCGACGCCTGAATGTCACACAGCCACGGGACGAAGATATCGATGAGCGTCACCTGCGGAACCATCGACGCCGCCTGCATCGCCTGCACTGCGCCTTGACTGCCGCCGCGGGCGATGAGCGTCTTTCCGTCCCATTCGGGCAGCGTCATCATAAAGCGGAGCGCCTGCGCCGCACGGATCATCATATACTTGAAATAGCAGGTATGCGGACTGCGGTTCTCCTCCGCATCGAAGCCGTATCCGGAGAGGGTTCCTCCTGCAAGCGCGTCGTAATATTCCTGCGGCTCGCGGTTGTGGATGCCGTGCGCGTTGATGCAGAGGATATTTTCCTCCTCGGAAAAATCAAACCATGCGCTTTTGACGCCGTATCCCTGGTAAATCACGCGGCACGGCCGCTTTTTCCCATCCTTGGGAACGGTCAGAATCCCCGACACCGGTTTTCCTCCGGCGCAGGCCACCTTGATGTCGTAAATCCGGTGATTCGGGTGCGCCGCATCCTCGGGAAGTGCGGTCTTCTCGATAAGCGCCGGAAAAACGGCGGCAAGCTCCGCCTTGCAGGAATCCCAAAAGGCGTGGTAATCTTCCGGTTCCTCCGTCACGGAGGTGATTTTCTCGATTTCAACACCCGCGCCGCCGAAAAATCCGTCCGCATCCGGATACGGCTCGCCGTTCCCATCCAATGCGGTCACTGTAACATAAATAAAGCCGGGACGGTCAAGAGACGCCGTCAGCGTCAGCTCGCCGTCAGCCCCGTCCGCCTTGCCTTCCTCACGATAGCCGAAATCCGCGGCGATCTCCCATTTGAATGCCGCGGCGGAAGCGTTCTCGCCCCTGTCTCGGTAAAAAATATGAAACGCGATCTCCTCGCCGCACCGATAGGCATACGGCGCCTTGTCCGTTTTACAGGTAAAATATTTCTGTGCCATAAGTTCCTCCGAAAAACCGATTTCGGAAAGTATTGTATCATAGACGGAAAAGAAAATCAAGACAGAAAAAGGCGCCGCCGGAGTATCCGGCGGCGCCTTGCCGCTACTTTTCCTTAAATACCCAAATAAGCCCGATGAGAGAGATCAGCAATCCGATAGGAACGATAAAAAGAGAGCCCATGGCAAAATCGGCACTTCTCGCCGTAAAGCCGATCGTGCTTAAAATAACGGCGATTCCAAACAGCATTAAACAAATTGGTTTGCTGGATTTCATAAATAAGCTCCCTTTATCAATTTTAGTTCGTATAAAGAATTGTTACTGGCCGTCCCAAATAAGTCGTAAGTTTCCATTCTGTTGAAAATCCAATAGACCCAGCGCCTTTACCTGCCCCAGGAGCAATGGATACACTAATAGAACCAATTCCTAACCATTTATGTCCATACGCACAATGTATCGTAAAATGGTCTTTCGTCAAAACGCGAGAACGAACATAAGAAAACATCATAGAAATATAACTATAATCAACATTACAGCCTGCCATGGATTCATAATGCTCGCATGAACCAAGATCTTTGTCAAAATTGACCCTACAAGCTATACCAGCTCCACTTGGATAAATAATTTGTAAATGATTTTTTCCTTCAGGATCATTGTAAGATTGACCATCTTTTGAATACGTTTCATCATAGCAGAATTCATAAA
>URZF01000223.1 GCA_900552255.1 uncultured Eubacteriales bacterium
ACACATTATTCACAGTTTGCGACATAATATTTTACAATTTTTAGACACTTTGCACAAGTCCAAGCTTGACTTTCCTATAACAATGCTGAAAATCACAAATTCATGCGACAAAATATTTATTTTTTCACAAATTTCTAATATAATGGAATTCATAGAATAAAAAAGAGAGGTGTGCGCATATGAAACGATATATTCTCGCACTTGATGAGGGCACCACGAGTACCCGTTCTATTCTTTTTGACCGGAACGGCAAGATCGTAGCCAAAGCGCAAAAGGAATTGACGCAGTTTTATCCCGTGTCCGGCTGGGTCGAGGAGGACGCCGTCGAAATCTACGCCGCACAGTACGCCACCATGACGGAAGCGGTCGTCGCCTCCGGAATCTCTCCCGATGAAATCGCCGCCATCGGCATCACCAATCAGAGAGAAACCACCGTCGTATGGAACAAAATGACCGGACGTCCGATCTGTCCCGCCATCGTATGGCAGTGCCGCAGAACGGCAGACATCTGCGAGAAACTGCGTAAGGATGGACTCGCCGATACCATCAAGGCCGCCACCGGACTTCCGATCGACGCCTACTTCTCGGGAACGAAGATCAAATGGATCCTCGACCACATAGAGGGAGCGAGAGAGGCGGCTGAGCGCGGCGAGCTGCTCTTCGGAACCATCGACACATGGCTGATCTGGAAGCTGACCGGCGGCCGGGTTCATGCCACGGATCTCACAAACGCTTCGCGCACGATGCTTTTCAATATCCATACGCTCGAATGGGACGAAAGGCTGCTTTCCGTTTTGGGAATCCCGCGTTCCATGCTTCCGGAGGTGCGGACAAGCGGCGGCAGCTACGGCAGTATGACGCTTCTCGGTGCGGAAATCCCGATCTGCGGGGTCGCCGGAGATCAGCAGGCGGCGCTGTTCGGTCAGGCCTGCTTCCATGCGGGCGACGCGAAAAATACATACGGCACCGGATGTTTTCTGCTTATGAACACCGGCACGTCCCCCTGTAAAGAATCCGGCGGGCTTATTACGGCGCTCGCCGCATCGGAGGCCGGACGTCCGGCGGAATATGCGCTTGAAGGCAGCGTTTTCGTCGGAGGCGCCGTCATCGGATGGCTGCGCGACGAGCTCGGCTTCATCCGCGATTCGGCGGATTCGGAATATTTTGCAGGGAAGCTCCCCGACAACGGCGGCGTATACGTCGTGCCGGCCTTTGCTGGACTGGGCGCACCATACTGGGACATGTACGCGCGCGGGACCATCGTGGGACTCACGCGCGGAAGCGGACGGAATCACATCATCCGAGCCGCACTGGAATCGATCGCCTATCAGACGAACGATATCCTTGAAACCATGCGGAACGCGACCGGAATGGAGCTCCATACGCTGAAAGTGGACGGCGGCGCCTCAAAAAATCATTTCCTCATGCAGTTTCAGGCGGACATCTCCGAGATCGATATTCTGAAAACCGACGAAACGGAAGCGACCGCGCGCGGGGCGGCCTTCCTCGCAGGACTTTCCTGCGGTTTTTGGAAAGACCGCGCAGATCTTTCGGCGCTGTCTCACACCGCGGAGATTTTTACGCCCGCCATGTCTGAGGATAAGAGACGGAAAAATCTTGACGGCTGGCGGCGCGCGATAAACTCCACCCTGAACTGGGGGAAAGATTCTCTTTAAAAAAGAGAAAGAAATATGTGCTTTTCTCACTGAGGAGAAAAGCACCAAAAGACTCACCGAGACGCGGTCTCGGACTCTCATCCATCTGCTGAGAAGCATATATCCACGGCTCCCGACAGACGGAACCGCGCACCTGCGTGCGCTCTCCGTCATTCGCCGTGCGGGAAGTGATTGCCGCTGGGAAGTCTGCGCCCGCGGGCGCAAGGCGCGCGCCGTGTGAGCGCCACCCGGTATGATATCGACGAATCGGCGGCGATTGACGGATCACGCGAGCTTCGCGAGCGTGGATGCCGTCTTTTATAGCCGCCACCGAACCGCTGCTGGCCGCACAAACGATCGAACGGAACGTTCGCGGCTTCTTTTCGTTCTTTTCTTGTCCGAACAAGAAAAGGACACGTTTCTCCTTTCCAAAGGAGAATAATCCGTGCTTTTCTCAGTGAGGAGAAAAGCACCAAAAGACTCATTGAGGCTATCGCCTCAAACTCCCATTCATCTACTGGAAGCGTATACCCACGGCTCGAAAGGTGTTGCAGTGCTCGCAAAGCTCGCACAGGCCACCACTCGCCGTGCGGGAAGTGATTGCCGCTGGGAAGTCTGCGCCCGCGGGCGCAAGGCGCGCGCCGTGTGAGCGCTTTCCGGCATGATGTCAACAACAACGGCGGCGATTGACGGATCACGCGAG
>URZF01000224.1 GCA_900552255.1 uncultured Eubacteriales bacterium
AGCTCCTTGCTCCCGTCCTTTTTTACGACATAGATCTCCCTGGCTGATGGCGGAAAACGTCAGCGCATGCGTGCGGAACATCGTCCCGCCGAAGAAGATCAGCAAAAGCTGCACTGCGGAAACAAAGAGCATGACAAGAATAAAGCTCTTGTTTTTTCTCAGATTCGCCAAAAGATTGATCCGATGCGTTCGGGCGTTGAAGGCGTTGAAAATACCACAGAATACGAAGAGCGTGAAGAAGGCAGTCATAAAGCCGGTGAAATCGCCGGCAAAATCAAAAGCCGTGCGGAACACGGGAAGACGCAGAAACGCCGTACACAAGAGGATCGTATAGCCGCCCGTAATCAGAATCTGCTCGATCATGTCGCGCGTCACGATCGGTTCCCTGCGGCTCTTCGGCTTTTCTTCCATATACGCCGCCTGCGGCGCCTCCCCTGCAAACGCAAGTCCCGCGAGCGTATCCATGATGATATTGATCCAAAGCATCTGCATGACCGTCACCGGCGTATCCACGCCGATAAACGGGCCGAGGAGAGACACGCCGACCGCACAGAAATTCATCGTCAGCTGGAACACGATAAATTTCCGTATGCTGTGAAAAATCGTGCGTCCGTAAAGAATCGCCTTTGTGATCGAAGCGAAATTGTTGTCAAGAATCACGATATCGCCCGCGTCCTTGGCGACCTCCGTACCGCCTCCCATGGCAAAGCCGACGTCCGCCCGTTTGAGCGCCGCGGTATCGTTGACGCCGTCGCCCGTCATGCCGACCACAAGCCCCAGCTCTTGGGACAGACGGACAAGCCGGCTTTTATCGGTCGGAAGCGCGCGCGCCACGACCCGCAGGGACGGAATAGCGTCTTTTAACTGCGCGTCGCTCATTTCGGCAAGCTCGCTGCCCGTCAGCACAAGCTCACGCGGACTTCCCGAAAGCAATCCTGCATCGCGCGCGATGGAAACCGCCGTCTCCTTGTTGTCTCCGGTGATCATCACTGTCTGGATCCCCGCCCGCGTCACCGTTTCCACCGCGTCCCGCACCTCCGGACGCAGCTTATCCCGGATCCCGACAAGCGCCACAAGGGTGAGCCTTGCGTCCTCCCTGTCGAAATCCCGGTCGGAGGTGGCAAGCAGCAGCACGCGCACCGCGTTTTTTGTCATGTCGGACAGCCTTTTCCATACCGCGTCCGGGATTCCGGTGCGCCGCACGCCGTTACGGTCATAATATCCGCCGCATTTCGGCAGCAGCTTTTCCGGCGCGCCCTTGATCAAGACCAGCTCGCCGCCGTCGTCGATCCGCGTCCATGAATATTTTTTGCTGCTGTTAAAGGGAACGCTCTTTATTTTTTTCACGTGCGCCGTTTCCGGCACAAGCGGCGCACAGAACTCCAAAAGCGCACGCTCCGTGCTGTTGCCGCCAAGCGGTTTTCCCTCGGAAAGCGCTGCGGTGCCGTTGCAGATACAGGAAAGCGCGACAAGGCGTTCAAGCCCCGGATTCACGTGCAGCTGGCCTATGCTGTGATAAGGATTCCCGTCCCCCGAAACAACAGTTTCGACCGCGAGATTGCCGGTCGTGAGAGTTCCTGTCTTATCTGTAAACAGAATGTTGATGCTGCCGGCGGTTTCAATGCCGACCAGCTTCCGCACCATGACGTTGTCCCGCTGCATACGCATCATATTCGAGGACAGCACAACGGTGATCATCATAGGGAGTCCCTCGGGCACCGCCACAACGATGACCGATATCGCAAGAAGCGCCGCATGCATCAGATTCTGCGCCATAAGCGGAAGATCGCGAAGCTCCGCCACGATCGCGGCGCCGACATAATGGTTATCCATAACGATCGCATTGAAGAGGTCGGCAAAGGCGATAAGCGCCGCGGCGGTATAGCCGAGACGGCTGATCTGCTTTGCCAGCACCGCGAGCCTCACCTTCATCGGGCTCTCCACGGCATCGATTTGAAGCTCTCTGGCAAGACTTCCGTACATCGTGCCGTCCCCGACCCTTCTGACAAGCATGACGCCGTCCCCAGAGCTCACCGTGGTGCCTCGGAACAGCTGATTGACCACGCCGGGATCCCACCGTTCCTCTTCCGCGGCGGGATATTTTTTCGCCTCGGCACTCTCCCCGTTGATAGCGGATTGATCGACGTGCAGATATCCGGATATCAGGATACCGTCCGCAGGAATTTTCTCCCCTGCCTCCAAAAGCACGATATCTCCGACCACCACTTCGCCGATCGGAATGGCGAGCAGAGTGCCTCCCCGGCGCATAACGCAGGAAATACCAGGAAGATCCGGCCCACTGCGGCATTGTATCGGTCTCACGCTTTGCAGGACCACCACAGC
>URZF01000225.1 GCA_900552255.1 uncultured Eubacteriales bacterium
AGCTGATCCAGCCGTTGCTGATGATCCGGGAAACCACTTAGACAAGTCAACCAACTTTCGGAGGACCCTATGAAAGCACATTTGTTCACCCTGATCGAACTGCTGGTCGTCATTGCGATCATCGGGATTTTTACGGCGATCGCCGTTCCGTCTATCGGATCTGCCGTGGAAAATTCAAAGTATCTGAAAGATATACAAAATGCGGATTTGATGTCCAAGGCGCTGGACGCTTCTCATATCAGCTTTATATCGAGCAGGGATATCGACATGGAGGAGGTCTGTGCCGCCGTGGTGGGCGCGGGCTTTTCCGTCCGAACGGAATCGGAGGACGCGGCCTTTGTTTATGTGCGGGAGACGGGAACTATATATGTGACAAAGGAGCTCCTCCAAGGAAATTATGATTCCCGATATCAGAAATATGCGCAGGTCACCTTTCAGGATGCCAACGGAAAGACGCTTTACGGATATGTTTTGGACCCCGAAAGCAAGCTCATATCGTCCGGAAGCGGAAACGGTGACGGTGGACTGCAAAGCATCTCCCTGTCCGATCGTTTCTTGTACCTTGAGCGGTGTGTGGAGAAAGATACGGAAAGCGGAGACTTGACAGAAAAGGAAAGCCTTTATGAAATATCTGCGGACTTTAAGGGGCTTTCCGACGAAGAAGCCGAAAAAATCGTGTGGCGTTCCAGCAATGAAAAGGCTGTTGCGGTAAAACCGATTGCGGAAGATCCTACACATGCCGAACTGTCTGTCGTCGGAGCCGGCACCGCGGTGATAACGGTCAGCGTCGAGGGATACGGCTGTTATGCGCAATGTGTGGTATGCACGGATATCCGCCCCACGGGAGTTGAGATAGAAGATATCCTGACCGGAGACGGGGATTATATTGTTTCCGTCGAGGGTGACGGTTTGGTATATTTCGACAAAGAGGAAAAGCGGCCCGTTCTTCCCGTCGGCACTAAATTCACGCTGAGCGCAAAGGGAATCTATACATATAAAGATGCGGAAACGAATGAAGAAATTTTGCTGATGCCGTCCACCGAGGAGGTGGAGTTCGGCGTCTTGGACGATGGCGTCATCGAGATCGACCCGGAAACGGGAGAGGCGGAAATCGTCGGGACAGGAGAAACGGTTATTACCATAAAATCGAAGTACAAATCCTCCGATCCGGCGGCTTCTGACGTGGAAGAGGAGATCATAAAGCAGATCAAAATAAGCGGATATTTTCCGCTTGATTCTGTGGAATTACAGGCGTCGGCTTCCGAGGACGATCCGATCAATTTGATTTTTGCAAAAAACAGCGAAACCGAAGAAAGACAGAACGCCGTATTGGTTGAGCTTGAGCTGTCGATGGAAGAGGATTCGCCGTATATTCCGGTCGACCTTGCGTTTACGGCGGATTTTGGTGCGGAAGTCAGCCTTGCCTCCGTTCGATGGAAATGTGAAAGGAACGGAGCAGCGTATGACAACCTCATACCGGAGGGATACTCCGACGGATTGTCAAGTCCTGTAAAAATCACGGCTGCGGCGCTGAAAATATCGGAGCCTGGCGTTTATATCGTCGCCTTGGAGGTGACGGATAGGGCGGATAAAACGATTACCGAGTCTTATACGGTGGTTGTGACCGACGGTTTTCAGAAGAATACTTCCGTAAAAACGGAGAAGGACGGCGAGCCTCAAAAGGAAACGGTCATGATCGAAGAGGAAGAGCGGCAGTACGATATCATCAAAGCCGGCTTTGGACCGTCCAACATATTTTATATTGAAAATCAAACCTTTATTGAAGAGCAAGACTTACTGCCCGTATTGAAAATAAAGGCGGCTTCTATAAAATATTCTGATGTCATTGCAATGCGGGGGATGGAAATGCTTGAAGCAGACCAATTGAATGAAGCTCAACTAAGCGGAATGACCGTATCGCTGCAAAATTTTGAAGGTACTGCTTATTCTTTGTTTTTCCAAATTTCCACATATGGGGACGCTATAAACAGCATCGGAACAGGCAATAAGCTTCTTCTTTCTACGGAGCTTACGCTTTCCTATGCGGTTGACGAGGATACGGCATTTGATTTTGTCGTTCCGCTGAAATTTATCGTTGAAATGCAGTGACTTGGAAAGGAAACCTACCGTATGAAGCAGCTTTTTCCTGCAAAAAAATTATTTGCCCCTTATTCCTTCGGGGATAAGGCGCGCTGGATCCATCGCGGCGGCGCCGAGAAGCTTTCGCATACGCTTTTTCGCGGCGTTTTTGAGATAGCTCATATACCGGAGCATGCGGTTATGCTTGCCATGTTCGTGGGCTATGCCGTAATCTAT
>URZF01000226.1 GCA_900552255.1 uncultured Eubacteriales bacterium
CTTTGTTTTTATATTGAGAAGGAAAAATTTTCCTGTTTCTTGTGAATAATACCGGAAAACGGTGGAATAATAAGGATATCAAACAAAAAAATACATAAGGCGTTCCGCTTTTCTATACGGAGTTGTCCTTACAGGAGGTCAAAAATGAAGTATCTTGTAACCTTTACCTGTCTTGTTCTCGCCTGCTGCTTATTTTGCAGCTTTATGCCTACGGAAGCCGATCATGTCATTTATGACAATACCATAAGGCTCCATGTGCTGGCCAATTCGGACAGCGAGCATGACCAAAGCGTCAAGCTTGCGGTGCGGGACGCCGTGCTTTCCGAGATGGAAACGCTGCTTGCCTGCGCGGAGGATCCCGACGACGCGGTGACGGTGCTCTCGGAAAACCTCGATAGGATCCGTGAGCTTTGCAACGAGACGCTTGTCTCGCTTGGAGAAAATCTCACCGCCACGGTCATTTTGTCGGAGGAAAAATATCCGACGCGCAATTATGAGGCCATGAGCCTGCCTGCCGGCGTTTATAAATCTCTGCGAATCAAAATCGGCGCCGCCGAAGGACAGAACTGGTGGTGCGTTCTGTATCCGGCGCTTTGTACAAACGTCGCAAAAACGGAGGAATCCCTCATCAAAACGGGCTTTACATCGGATCAGATCGAGATCCTCACAAACGGTGAAAGCCCGAAATATAAGATCAAATTTAAAATCCTTGAGATTTTCGGGGAAACGTTTTCCTGATAAATTCGAGAAGATAGCCCTCTCTTACGCCGGCGCCGCTCAGCGTAAAGGCGGAGAGTCCCATATATTCTGCAATCACAAGATAGGCACAGAGGCCGGGCAGCACCGTCGTGATTCTGTCCGGAACCGTGCTCCGGAGAAGCTTTCCTCCCTTGCGGGCGTCGCGAAATGCGGCGTCCGCTGTTTTTTGAAGCTCCGATAGGGAGAAAGTGTATCCGTCCGCGATCGGCTTTCCGTTTGTCAGTGCGGAATGGAGCTTTGCAGCGGCGCGGGCGGTCCCGCCGATCAAAAACGCATTCCCGCCAAGATTTTGGAGCTCGGGACGGGAGGAGAGCGTCGTTTTTACATATTCCCGTATACGGGCGATATTCTCTTTTTTTGGAAACGGATCGCGCTTCGTGCAGCCTGTGAAGCGTTTCATCAGCATCACACAGCCGATAGGGAGGCTGGCGGCGGCGCGTACCGTTTCTCCGTCGAAGGCGACGATTTCCGTGCTGCCTCCGCCCATGTCGATAAGAACCCCTTTGTCCGCCTCCGGAAACCGGTAGCGGATGGCGGCAAGGTCATAGCCCGCCTCCGTTTCCCCGCTGATGACTTCGATGTCGATCCCGAGCTTTTCTTTGATGGAGAGACAGATTTTTTCGCTGTTGGAAAGGCCGCGAAGCGACGCGGTCGCAAAAGCGGCAAAGCCGTCGCACGGGACGCTGTTCGCCCGCGCGAGAAATTCGCGCAGCACGGCGAACAGCTTGCCGCAGCCGTCCGGCGTGAGCGCGCCGTCCTTTACATAAGCCGCAAGTCCGAGCATGCTGCGCGCGGAAGCGGAAACGGAAAAGGAGCCGTCCACGGTATCGATATCGTAGATATTCATGCGCACGCTGTTGGCGCCGATATCGACGACCGCATATTGATAGATCCGTTCGTTCCAGTCGTTCATACCGCGCCTCCTTTGTGTTTTGAAGATGAGAGCTTTATTCTTTTACGTGCGTTCAAAGCTGATGAATTTGGTCCCCTGAAAGCAGAGCTTCCCGCGGTCGCCCTCGACGGAAAGGCCGTATATATCGGACGGAACGGAAAATTCCATTCGGTCGCCGCTTTCAAATTCGAACGTGGCATAATAGTTGTTATAGGTGTGATGCATCGTCATGTTGTCCTGACCGGTGCCGCTTGTGTGCACGGAATGGCGCTTGGCAACCAGCGTCGCGGGAGCCGTGATCCTCGGGGACGCGGCGTTTTTTCTGTTTTGGGATATGGATTTCACAATCGTATACAGAATGATGCCGAATACGAGCAGAAAGACGAGGGAAAACAGGATGGGGAATATGGAGAAAGCAAACTCGGACATGCGAAACTCCTCACTTTTGCGTCAAACGATCTGAGAATACTTCATATTATACACAAAAATCTTTCCGTATGCAATAGAAAACAGGCAAGGTTTCGTTTTTTGTGAATATATATAATAGAAGAAACACCGCCGGTGATTTTTTCCTGTATTCGGTTGGGTATAGGAAAAGCCGCGGCGGCACTCGGAGGTTGTCATGTCGTATTTGCTG
>URZF01000227.1 GCA_900552255.1 uncultured Eubacteriales bacterium
AAGGAATAAAATGCAATTTTTGAAGAATAAACAAAGGAGAGCCCGATAGGGCCCTCCTTTGTTTTTCATCAGTTTTCTTTGGGAAGTGCGTCTTTTCTTGAAAGGTTGATTCTTCCTTTTTCATCGGTCCCAAGGAATTTGACGGTGACTTTATCGCCGACGGATACGACATCCTCGACATTCTCCACCCGTTTTGTATCGAGCTTGGAGATATGGACGAGTCCCTCTTTTCCGGGCGCGATCTCGACGAATGCACCGATCGGAATGATCCGCGTGACGGTTCCGGTATAGCAGCAGCCTTCGACAGGCTCAAAGACGATGGCATCGATGATGCCTTTTGCTTCTTTTGCGGCTTCGGTGTTGACGGCGAGGATATAGACGGTTCCGTCGTCCTCGATGTCGATCTTCGCACCGGTTTCGGCGACGATCTTCTGAATGATCTTGCCGCCTGTTCCGATGACGTCGCGGATTTTATCGGGATTGATCTTCATGGTGATCAGCTTCGGTGCATATTTGCTGATGTCGGGACGCGGCGCAGGAATGGCTTTCAGAATGATATCATCGATGATATAATCTCTGCCTTTATGTGTGGTTTCCAGCGCCTGCTTGATGATTTCGGGCGTAAGTCCGTCGATTTTGAGGTCCATCTGAATCGAAGTGATGCCCTTATGCGTGCCGGCAACCTTGAAATCCATATCGCCGTAGAAATCCTCGAGCCCCTGAATGTCGATCATCGTATCCCAGCTTCCGTCCTCCGCCGTGATGAGTCCGCAGGAAATACCGGCGACGGGAGCCTTGATCGGGACGCCGGCATCCATGAGCGCGAGCGTCGAGCCGCAGACCGAGGCTTGAGAAGTCGAGCCGTTGGAGCTTACGACCTCGGAGACGAGGCGCAGTGCATACGGAAATTCCTCTTTGGAGGGAAGCACCGGAACGAGGGAACGCTCGGCAAGCGCGCCGTGTCCGATCTCGCGTCTGCCGGGAGAACGAAGCGATTTCGCCTCGCCGGTCGAATAGCCGGGCATATTGTAATGGTGCATATAACGCTTTTCGGTCTCATCGTCAAGCCCTTCGAGCATCTGCGCGTCGCTGATGGGTCCAAGTGTTGCGACAGTCAGGACCTGCGTCTGTCCGCGGGTAAAAAGCCCGGAGCCGTGCGTGCGGGGCAGAACGCCGACCTCGGCGGCAAGCGGACGGATTTCGTCCATGCGGCGGCCGTCTACGCGCTTCTTATCGACGAGAAGCCAGCGGCGGACAATTTTTTTCTGAATCTTATAGATGAGCTCGGGGAGCATGACGTCCAGCCCCTCGTATTTCTCGGAAAATTTTTCGAGGATATCGTCCTGAATAGGCTGCATTTTGGCGTCGCGGACATTTTTGTCGTCGGTGTCGAGCGCCTCCATGACGGCGTTTTCGCAGTAAGCGAAGATTTCGTCGAACATATCGTGGTCGAGCTCGCAGGAGGGATACTCAAATTTCGGCTTGCCGACCTCGGTGATGATGGAATTGATGAAAACAAGCAGTTTTTTGATCTCCTCATGCGCGAACATGATGGCATTATACATATCGTCGTCGGAAACCTCGCGGGCGCCCGCCTCGATCATGACGACCTTCTTTTCGGAAGCGGCGACCGTGAGTTCAAGCGTGCTGACCTTGCGCTCCTCATAATTCGGATTGAGAACGGGCTTGCCGTCCACAAGACCGATGAATGCACCGCCGATCGGTCCGTTCCACGGGATATCCGAAATGGAAAGCGCGATGGATGCGCCTATCATGGCTGTGATTTCGGGAGAGCAGTCGGGATCGACGGACATGACCGTCAGCGTCAGCGAGACATCGTTGCGCAGATCCTTCGGGAAGAGAGGACGGATCGGACGGTCGATGACGCGGCTTGTGAGAACCGCTTTTTCAGATGGCTTGCCTTCACGGCGGAGGAATCCGCCCGGGATCTTGCCGACGGAATACATTTTTTCGTCGTAATCGACGGAGAGGGGAAGAAAATCGATGCCGTCGCGCGGCTTCGCGGAAGCGGTGGCACACGCAAGAATGACGGTTTCCCCATAGCTGATCATACAGGAGCCGTTGGCGAGTCCTGCGACCTTGCCGGTTTCCACTTTGAGCGGCCGGCCGGCGTATTCAAACTCGAATACCTTGTAATTTTCGAACATTTTTTGTCTCCTTTTTGTTATAGTATTTATTCTCAGGCAAAAAATATCCGAGATTGTTTAGCACTTAAATACAA
>URZF01000228.1 GCA_900552255.1 uncultured Eubacteriales bacterium
ATCGGTATCCATAAAATAAAGAAAGACGGCGCACTTTTAAAAAGTGCGCCGTCTTTTTATTTTACGACTTTCAAAGTCGCTTTTTGCAGAGAATTGAGGCTCCCGCCGACCATGATCTCAAATTCGCCGGGCTCCACCACCGATTCTCCGTCGGCATCGATGAGAGACAGGGACGACACCGGAAGCGCAAATTTCACACCGACCGTCTCACCTGCGCGGACAAAAACCTTGTCAAAGCCTTTCAGCATGCGCGTCGGCGTCAGAACAGAGCTGATGACATCGTTGATATAGAGCTCCACGACCTCCTTGCCGTCCCTGTCGCCGATCTTGGTGACCTCCACCGAAACCGTGATCACTTCCTCCGGCGAAGCGCTCTCCTGCGACAGAGTCAGATTCGCGTATTCATAAGTTGTGAAAGAAAGTCCGTAACCGAAATCGTAGAGGCTTCCCTCCTCCACATCCATGTATTTTCCGCCGTGCCAGCCGCCGTACTGATTATAGTAGCACGGAAGCTGTGCGGAGGAACGCGGAAAGGAAATGGGCAGCTTTCCGCTCGGATTAAAACGTCCTGCGATCAGCTCGGCCACGCAAAGTCCGCCGAGATCGCCGCTGTTGAACGATTCGATCACGGCGTCCGAATGCCGCACGACCTCGCCAATACAGAGCGGTTTGCCGTTCACAAGGACGGTGATCACAGGTTTTCCCGTCTCTTTCAGTCTCGCAACAAGCTCGTTTTGTCTGCCGGATAGTTCAAGATTTGCCCTGTCCTTGGCCTCGCCGTTCTGACAAAGACAATCTCCGACGACCGCGATGACGATATCGGCATCCTGCGCCAGCGCTGCCGCCTCGTCGATCGACTCGACAGCGGAATCCATGATATCGCAGCCCTTATGATAAACGACCTCCGACTCCGGAAAAATCGTCCGGATTCCGCGAAGCACCGTGTAGACGTCGCCTTTCGGCACCGCATCCGGCTTCGCGCTCGGATGACTGAAATAAGTCCAGTCGCCATATTGGGCGCGAATATCATCCGCATTCGGACCGACGACGGCGATTTTTTTCGGGGATGATTTCAAGGGCAGAATCCCGTTGTTTTCAAGAAGGACAAGACTTTCCCGCGTCAGCTCGCGGTTGGCCTCGATATGCTCTGCGGAAGCGATCACCGAGCGCGGCAGACGCTTGCGTTTTCCGTCGAAAAGGCCGAGTGAGAATTTTACCCGCAAGATTCTGCGCACCGCGTCGTCGATCTCCTCCATCGGGATTTTGCCCTCCTTTGCCTGACGGATCGCGGAATCGTAGAAATCATGCGACATCATGCTCATATCGTTGCCCGCCGAAATGGCAAGCCGAACCGCTGCGTCATAGCTTTCGGCGACCTTTTGCTTGGTACGGAGCGCGCCTACGTTGTACCAATCCGTCACGACGAAGCCCTCAAAGCCGAGCTCCTCCTTTAATACCCCGCGCAAAAGCTTCCGATGGGCGGTCATCGGCACACCGGAAATCGAGCCGTATGCAGTCATAACGGTGGAAGCGCCGGTCTTCAACGCTTCCGCAAACGGCGGCAGGAAGACCTCGCGCAGCTTTCTCTCCGACACCTCGGTATCATAGGCGTCACGGCCGCCGGTCGCCTCGCCATAGCCGATATAATGTTTGAGGCACGCTGCGACAAGGCCGTCCTTTTCGTAACCCTCGACGATGGCGGCGCCGAGCTTTCCCACGAGAAACGGGTCCTCGCCGAACGTTTCGCCGACTCTTCCCCATCTCGTGTCGCGTCCGAGACAAAGCACCGGAGAAAATACCCAGTCGATTCCGTCCGCATTGACCTCGCGCGCCGTCACCTCTCCCATTTTCTCAACAAGCCGAGGATTCCACGAGCAGGCCGCCGCAAGCTGCGACGGAAAAATCACCGCACCGTTCAAAAGCGAATGACCGTGAATCGCGTCAATACCGAAAATCGGCGGGATCTTCATCCGCGTTTTTTCCGCATCGGCGCGAAGCTGCTCCGTCTGCTCTCCCAGCACATGGAGAAAAGAACCCGCGCCGAGCTTGCGAAAGCGTTCAAAAACCTCGGGACGGAAGGCTTCATAGCTGATTTGCTGCATCTGACCGACCTTTTCCTCGACCGTCATCTGTGCAAGCATCTCCGTGATCCGGCGCTCGGTATTTTTATCTGTTTTCATGTGTGATCCGCCTTTCATCATCGATTGATC
>URZF01000229.1 GCA_900552255.1 uncultured Eubacteriales bacterium
GAGCAGTATAAAAATAAAATATATGGAACCGACATTTGTCAGCTTTACAAGCGCCGTCCCCGTATGGGCGGCCGGAAGAGAGCAGGAGATCAATCTTTGGCTCAGCTTCCGCACAGAAACAAAAACCTCTGAAAAGACAGTTCTGCGCCTCACAGGCTCTTCCGCCTATATCGTGAAAGTTGACGGGACATTCATCGCTTTCGGACCCGCACGGGCGGCGCACGGCTTCTACCGTGTGGATGAGCTCGACCTCACCCCATATGCAAAGCCGGACGGAAGCGTCGTCACCGTCACAGTCGCCGGCTACAACTGCAATTCCTACTATCATCTCGATCAGCCCTCTTTTCTTTGCGCGGAGCTGGAGGAGGACGGCAGGATAACCGCCGCCACCGGCAAATCCGGCTTTCTCTGCCGGGAGGCCGCAGAGCATGAGCAAAAGGTGCAGCGATACAGCTTTCAGCGCACTTTCTGCGAGGTCTACCGTCTCACCCCCTCCCTTGCGGCTTGGGAAACGGAAAAAGAAGTTTCCGGTGTTCCTCTCATTGAAACCGTTCCGACGGAGGAAAAGACCTTTATCGCACGCGGCTGCGAATACAACGTCTATGACGTTGTTCCGGCGGAAAAAATCACCTCCCGTGTGACCTTTACCGTCGGCGACCATGCGGAGGAAGTGCGATACGGACGGCACATCGTCAATATCGATGAGAACTATAAAGGCTTCACCCTGGACGAGATCACGACCAATTCCCTTCTCACAGCACGCAATCTTGACATACTCTCCGTAACGCAGACCGATGAAATTCCGAAAGAGGAAGTGGTATCGGCCGGAAATGCCGTCACCTATCGGATGGAACGAGATACCACGGGACAGGTCGTGCTCGACGCCGTCTGCGAGGAAGATACCGAGCTTGTCGTCACCTTTGACGAATATGAGGGCGAAGGAGGCCGCATCGACTTCCGCAGAATGGGCATCGTGAGCAGCCTCATTTGGCGCTTGAAAAAAGGCGCCTATCGTCTGTCTACCTTTGAGCCGTATACGATGAGCGTGCTCCGCATCCACGTGAAAACGGGAAAAGCCGCCGTTTCCAATGTAGGCATCCGATATTTCGGCGCGGGAAAGACCGCACGCCGCTACATCGGCACCGATCCCGTGCTTGCCAAGATATTTGACGCCGCCGTGGAAACATATCGGCAAAATACGTTCACCGTCTATATGGATTGTCCGTCGCGCGAACGCGCGGGCTGGCTGTGCGACAGCTTTTTCACCTCGAGAGTCGAAAAAACCCTCACCGGAAAAAGCGAGATCGAGCACAATTTCCTCGAAAACTTCTTCCTGCCGGAAAGCTTCAAAAAGCTTCCGAAAGGAATGTTCCCGATGTGTTACCCCGGCGACCACTACAACGGCAATTTCATTCCGAACTGGGCGATGTGGCTCGTCATCGAACTTGAGGAATATTTGGAGAGAACCCACGACCGCGCTTTCGTTGACGCCGCAAAGCCCCGCATCGATGCGCTTTTGGCGTATTTCAAACCGTTTGAAAATGGCGACGGTCTGCTCGAAAAGCTGGAAGCATGGGTCTTTGTCGAATGGTCGAAATCCAACGATCTGGTGCAGGACATCAATTATCCCACCAATATGCTCTATGCCAAAATGCTCCGGAGCGTGGCGGCGCTCTATGGAGAAAGCTCGCTCATAGAAAAGGCGGAGCATATCGAAAAGACGATCAACGAGCAAGCCTTTATGAAAAACGGCTTCTACTGCGACAACGCCGTTTATAACGACGACGGGAAAGCTGTCCCCTCCGGCATGTGCACCGAAAGCTGTCAATATTATGCGTTCTTCTGCGGAATCGCGACGCCGGAGAGCCGTCCCGAGCTGTGGCGCCGTCTGCTCTTTGATTTCGGACCGGAACGCGTCAAAAAAGGCGCATGGCCGAACCTCAGCGAGGAGGCAAAATGGAAAAACGTCTATCCCTCCAACGCCTTTATCGGCAATTATCTGCGCTTGGAGCTGCTATACCGGTATGGCGAATACGAAAAGCTCACCGAGAACATCAAGGGCTATTTCTCCAAAATGGCAGAGCTCACGGGTACGCTGTGGGAAAACGACACGCCGAACGCAAGCTGCAATCACGGCTTTGCCTCTCACGTCCTCTACTGGATGGACGGCATGGGCATGCTCGGA
>URZF01000230.1 GCA_900552255.1 uncultured Eubacteriales bacterium
GAGATTAAAATCAAATACACCCTTAAATCTGCCGTCCCTGTCAAGAAGAATGTTTGATTTATTTATGTCCGCCTGAAAAACGGATGTTGGCAGCAGGGGATATATTTTTTTCAATTCTTCTTTGTTTTTATTCCAGAGCGTCCATATTCGTTCGACTTGCTCCGAAAAAGATACGGGAAGCTTTTTTGCAAGTTCCAGCCAATTGATTGCGTTTTCTGTCACTTCATCGTCTTTGTCACTTGGGCAGAATTTTTCAAATGCACACCATGCGGATGGAAAAGGTGCAAAATCAAAATGCATGGAAGCTACCCGGGCATTCATTTCGGTCGCATCGTCAATGTATTTATAGTAACCGTTTTCTGAAATGGCAGCGGGGTCAAAAGAATCCGCACCGGGAAAAGCCGAATATTCCTCAGCATAGGCAACGCAGGTATGGCCTTTATATTGGATTTTTGGATAAGTGCCGTTTTTTGAGGAGAGAATCTCGGGGCAATAATAGCCGAGTTTCTTGTATTCATCGGCACAGCGTTTCCATATTGCGATTCGAGCGGGAGAGGTAAATTCATTATCAACAAGCTTCAATACCAATTTATTCCCCGAGGAGCAGTCGCATATCACGGTTTCTCTGAAATCCGTATCACCGTGGCTGGTGTTTTTTATAGAATAATTCACCGGATCGCTGTCGCTGAATAAGGAAAAAACGGAGGATATCATGTCACATTCCATCATTGTTCATTCTGCTCCTTGTGTTGAATCCATGTTTTTTATTATCAACACGACACACTCAACATGTCCCGTTCTTGGGAACATATCGATGGCGCGCAGCTTGGATACGGTATATCCGTGTTCCGCGAGATACGCGCAGTCGCGCGCGGCGGTCGCGCTGTTGCAGGATACCATGACGATGCGCTCCGGCGCCATTTGAAGGATGGCATCGAGAACCTTCCCGTCGCAGCCGCCTCTCGGCGGATCGACGACGATGACATCGGGATGGATGCCGGCGGATGCTAACTGCTGCGCCGCCTCTCCCGCATCGGCGCAGATAAATTCCGCGTTTTGGATGCCGTTGCGCTCCGCATTCCGGCGTGCATTTTCCACAGCCGCGGGAATGACCTCGACGCCGACGAGCCTCGCGGCTTTTTTCGCCATGGAAAGTCCGATCGTACCGACGCCGCAATAGAGATCGAGCAGGATTTCCTTGCCTGTGAGCGCAGCGAATTCCTGTGCTGTGTTGTAAAGCACTTCCGCGCCGTCGTGATTGACCTGATAAAACGAAAGCGGGGATATGTCAAAGACAAGTCCGCACAGCGTATCCGTGATGGCGGCTTTGCCGTAGAGCGTCACGCACCTTCGGCCGAGGATCTCGTTTCCCGGCTTTTTGTTGACGTTCAGGACGATGCTTGTGATATTCTCATTCTCAGAGAGCAGGGCGCGGATCAATTCCTCTGTATGCGGCAGGACATCTGCATTTGCGACGATGCAGACCATAACCTCGCCGCTGGATCTGCCATCCCGGATGAAAACATGACGGACGATTCCCGCATGGGCTTCCTCCTCGTAGGGCGCGATGCGGAAGCGTTCCATCCATGCGCTTACACAGCGCAGGATCGCAGGATAGAACGGGGGCTGGAGTCCGCAGGAAGCACAGGGAACGATCCGATGGCTGTGCGGCGCATAGAAGCCGAACATCGGCACCCCGTTCTCATTTTTTCCGCATGGAATCTGTGCTTTGTTTCGGTAGCCGTCTTTGGCGGGAGAGGACAGAATCGCGTCGCAGGAGATGGCAAGCTTGCCGATCCTCTTAAAATTCTCCTCCACCCATCTTTTTTTGATTTTCAGCTCCGCATCGTATCGGATGTGACGAAACAGGCATCCGCCGCATTTGGAAAACACGGCGCAGTCAGGCTCGCACCTGTCAGATGAGGCCGTCAGGACCGCCTCGCATTTTCCGTATCCGTGTGAGGAGAGTGTTTTCAGTATCCTCGCGGAGATCACGTCTCCGACGGCGGTTTTGGGTACGAAAATCACGTACCCGTCGTATTTTCCGACGCCGGCGCCCTCCGGCGTCAGGTCGGTGATGGCGAGCGTCACGATATCGTTTTTTTTCAGCATTGTTTTTATCTTTTTGTATAAAATATTTTATTCGTTTGTATTAGTCAGGCTTCCTAAA
>URZF01000231.1 GCA_900552255.1 uncultured Eubacteriales bacterium
ATCGCTTTCTTCTCAATATAAACATATTTCTGTTAAATACAATATTACATTTATTTACAATTTAAAAAATGCAAAGGAATTTTTAAAAATTTGTGTTTTTTTCTAAAAAATCTATTGCATTTTCCTTTCGATTCCTTTATAATGAAAGCATAAGTGGTTATTTGTGGTGGAAAGTGGAGATTTTCCACACTTTCCACGGAGTTTTCCACAATCGTTATGTAAAACAGAAAGGACGGTGAAATTATGTTCCTCGGTCAGTACGCTCATACCGTAGACGCCAAGGGGAGAGTTTTCGTTCCCGCGAAATATCGCGACGGACTCGGCGAGACCTTTGTCATCACCCGTGGGACCGCGAAATGTATCACCGTCTATCCGATGTCGGAATGGGAAAAATTCACCGCAAAGATCGAGGAACTTCCGCAGGCGCAGGCCGTTAAGATCAGACGATTCATTTTCGGAAACGCCTCCGACGTCACCGTCGACGCGCAGGGACGCATCAACATCGCTCAAAATCTTCGCGAATACGCCGGCATCGACAAAAACGCCGTCATTCTCGGACTCGGCTCCTATCTCGAAATCTGGTCTGAGGAAGCATGGAAAGCGGAAAGCGAGCTTGAAAGCTCCGCGGAAATCGAAGACCTCATGGTCGCGCTCGGCTGTTAAACCGGAGGACGACATGAAGGAATATGCACATACCTCCGTTCTGCTGCATGAATGTATAGAAGCGCTGAATATCAAGCCGGACGGCATCTATGTCGACGGCACGCTCGGCGGAGGCGGACATTCGCTTGAAATTGCCAAAAGATTGAATAAGGGACGGCTCCTTTGCATCGATCAGGACGAAGCGGCGATCGCAGCCGCCTCGAAGCGGCTTGCAAATTACCGGGATAAAATCATTTTTGTCAAGGACAACTTCTCAAACATACGGCACATTTTAGAAAATGCCGGGATCGAGCGAATCGACGGCGCGCTGCTCGACCTTGGTGTTTCCTCTTACCAACTCGACACACCGGAGCGCGGCTTTTCCTATAATGCTGATGCGCCGCTCGATATGCGAATGAACGCCGATGCGGCATTTTCAGCCTACAATGTCGTCAATACCTACACGGAATCGGAACTTTTCCGTGTTTTCACCGAATACGGAGAAGAACCAAACGCAAGGCGGATCGCCGCGGCGGTCGTGAAGGCAAGGGCACAGAAGCCCGTCGAAACGACAACGGAGCTTGTGGACATCATCAAAAGCGTCACGCCCAAAAAGCTGCTCGCCGTCGGGCATCATCCGGCAAAAAAAGTCTTTCAGGCCGTCCGGATCGAGGTCAATCACGAGCTTTCCATCATCGAACCGACGATAAAAGACATCGCCGCGCACTTGAATCCCGGCGGCAGAATCGCGGTCATCACCTTTCATTCCCTCGAGGATCGATGCGTAAAGCGCGCATTCGGCGAGCTTGCATCCGGATGCACCTGCCCGCCCTCCTACCCTGTCTGCGTGTGCGGTAAGAAGCCCGAGGTCAAAATTCTCACAAAAAAGCCCATTCTCCCGGGAGAGGAAGAGCTCGAATACAACCACCGATCGCACAGCGCAAAGCTGAGAGCGGCCGAAAAGCTGTGAACGCTCATAAAAGGGAAATGCTCATGAAATCGCAAAAAACACAATCAAAGAAAAAAAATCCTGCGGCGCTCCTCTTCCGCGATATTTTCATCGGCGGCAAGGAATACAAAACTGTAAAGGGCAAAAAAACGCCGTTCCCGATAATGACCGTACTCTGCGCCGCGGCTACGACCGTTCTGTTTCTGATATTGGTGTTTTCTCTCATCAAAGTGTCTGAAATTTCCTCTGAAATCGCATCCATGAAAAAAGAAATGATCACGCTCGCCGCAAAAGAGGACAAGCTGAGGGGAGAGCTGGACCACAGATATTCCTTCCAAGAAATCGAAAATACGGCGGCCGCACTCGGGCTTTCGGCGGGGAACGGACAGAAAATCATACTGGAAAAGGAGCTTACCGATTCCGATCCCGCATCGGCCACCTCTAAAAGGAACGGAAAAAACTCACTTTTGATGAACGCGCTGTACGGCATACTGCGCAATCTCATAAAACTTTTTAAATGAAATCTGTCAAAAAAGCATATTTTTTTTTATGAAAAATACGCTTCTAATCTGTGCGTT
>URZF01000232.1 GCA_900552255.1 uncultured Eubacteriales bacterium
GATTCCGGAGATCAAAAAAGCTTGCCGGTTTCACCGGCAAGCTTTTCTATGTTCTTATTTCTTTTTTCTCAGATATTTGTCGATCTTCTCCACCATATTATCGGGCATTTTCTTATCCACCGGGAAAAACGCCGCATTGATCACGCGATCGGAGAAAATTGCGATGAATTTCGCAGTGCGCTCCAGCGACTCGGCGGTGACGGTTTCGATCACGTCATAGCGGCAGTGAATCTGCGCCGTACCGGGCGCCGCATTGCGCATAAAGTTCACGCCAGGAATGCCCTTGTCGGCAAACGGAATCGCATCGGAAGAATAAATATCCTGACGCACGCTCATCGGATAGCCGATCTCCTTATAAAGATAGGTGATCGCATGGCAGAGCGCTTCCTCACCCGTAACTCTCGCTTCGTCACGGCCGAGCAGAGGTCCCGTCATATCGACGTTGATGCAGAGGCGGATCTTGTCAAGCAAATCCTCATGCGCCGAGACATAAGCCTTGCTGCCAAGCAGTCCGCGCTCCTCGGAGCCGCACCAAATGAAGCGAACCGTGCGCTTCGGCGGATTTTCCTTGTAATAACGGAGCATTTCAAGGATCGTCGCCGAACCGGAAGCGTTGTCGAACATGCCGGGGCTGAATACGACGGAATCGTAGTGTGCCGTATAGACAATGACCTCGTCCGGAAATTCCGTTCCCGGGATTTCGGCGATGACGTTCTGGGAATCTGCCTCGCCCTCCTCTTGGGCAAGCGTCAGCCTTACCTTTTCGGGCTTGGATGCGACCATCTCCAGCGCGTCCGTCATACGAATGCAGACGCCGGGAAGCTGTCCCTTTTCAATGTGGATCGGCCGAAGCATCCGCTCGTCGAGATCGAGCGAATCCTTGGTCTCGCGGAACGTACCGGACGGCGAAATAAAGCCGAGCACGCCCGCCTCGATGAGCTTTCCGAAGCCTTCGGGACCGACGCCGCCCGCGATAAAGACGATTTTCCCTTTCGCATTTACAAGATCGATCGGCTCCAGCGCTTCCAGATAGGCAAATTCCGCCTCGATGCCGTCCGCGGCGGCATTGCCGGAAAAGCCGTAGCCGGAAACCTCATATTCCTTATATTCCGGAGAGAGCACCTCGAGCTTCGCCGTTTTGATCGTATAGCGCGGCGCCTTAAAGGTTTCCACGACAGGTGTGACGCCGACCGCCTCGATTTCCCTAACCAAAATATCGGCCGCCCGCTTCTCCCCCTCAAAGGTGGAAAGACGGACGAAATTCAGCTTTTCTAAAAGCGCATACATCCTTTTTCCGCTGATATCCATATAAAATTATACCTCCCAAACAGAAATAATTCGTCGTTATTGTAATATAGAAATCGCCAAAAGTCAAGGCCATAAGTAAAAAAGTTATAAGAATCCCGGAAGCGGCCAAGCGCCTTACACGGCGCTTTCGTTTCACTGTGCCGCTTTCGGATACCGGATCAAATCATACTCACAAGAAGTGCCGTGAAGCCGCCGAACCCCGAAAAGCTCAAAGCCGAGATGCTGATATTTTGCCGCTTTCCGTTTTCCGTCGGTGGAAACGATGCAGGGGAGCCCCAGCGCGTCCGCTCTGTCAAACGCGATCTGTACAAGTCCCCTCATATATCCCCGATTCTGATACGGCTTTCTCACGACCAGCATTTCGACCTGAACGAACGGGCGCTTTTCCCGTTTCAATTTCGCTTCCAAGGATTCTCCTGCGCCCTTTAAATCCCGCAGGAACCGAACGGAGCCGCGAAAGCCCATCGCTTCGATACAGCCCTTGACCAGCCCGAGCACACCCGATACGCTCACATGGCTGTCGGGATCGGAAATCATGATATAGCCCTCCTCGTTTTCGCTCGCCGTATATAGCCAGCCGCTCTTGATTCCCGCCTTTGCAAAGGCTTTCATATAAGTGAGAATCCCATCGCCGCCCTTACACCGGTAATAGATGCCGGTTTCGCCCTCCTCATACGGATAATCGCGGAACGCCTCCGCGATCTGCAACAGCTTTTCCTTTGAAATACGGCGCAAATGAATACCCATCCGAAGCCTCCTCGTTAGTTTAAACTAACCAATTTGTAAAAATCCTCTTTCCCTATAAAAGCATATACGGATGCTCCGGCTTTTTAAAGCCGGAGCATCCGTAT
>URZF01000233.1 GCA_900552255.1 uncultured Eubacteriales bacterium
GAGTTTTTCGGACGGTAAAATCGACTAATCATAAAAAGAATGACAAATTTGATTGACATTTTTTGCCAAAACCGGCTATATTGATCGCAAACCATTCCTTATTTTTAATTTGAAGGAGGTATTTTATGAAAAAGTCAACCGCGCTGCTCCTTTCGCTTCTCATGCTTCTTGCGGTGCTCTGCTCCTGCGGAACCTCGAAAGACAGCTATGATCCGGGCGGCTATGACGGCAATTCCCCCTCCAAGGGAGAGGAAAGCGGCGATATTTTCAAGGATGATATCGTCACCGACGACGATCCCATCACAAGAAAGATCGTCAAAACCTACAGGCTGGAGCTTGAAACCCTTGATTTCACCAAAGCCGGCACGCTCATCGTTTCCACGGCGGAAGCCCTTGGCGGATACGTCTCGGAATCCTCCGAAAGAAGCACCAGCATATCCGGCTCGTCAGGCAGCACAAGGTATGCGTCCTATACGATACGTGTGCCGGCGGACAAGGCCGACGAATATCTCGAAGCCATAGAGGCGGAATGCAACGTCCTGCGCTCCACCCTCACCACGGAGGATATCACGGATTCCTATTACGGCTACAAGGCGCAGCTCGACAGCCTTCTTTTGCAGGAGGAACGGCTAACGGCCATGCTGGAAAAGGCGGATTCTCTCGACTATCTTCTCACGCTTGAAGATAAGCTCGCACAGGTGCGCGCCGAAATCAATTCGATCAATTCCAAATTGCAGCTGATGGATAAATCCGTCAACTATTCCTATGTTTATATCACCCTGTCCGAGGTTTACAAATATCAGCCTGCCGCACAGATCAGCTATTGGCAGCGTGTCGGAAACGCTTTTACCGGCGCGTTCGAGACGTTCGGCAACGTGATATCGACGGCATTCTTAGGCATCGTTTGGGTGCTCCCGTTCCTGCTGCTCGGCGGCATCATCGCCGTTATCATCATCGCTGCGGAACGCAGCAAGCGGAAAAAACGGAAAAACCGCAATACGAGCGATACGGAAGAAAAGAAGTAACACCACTTTTTCCCGTGACAGTAAAAATCCAAAAATCCGGAAAGCATCCGTGCTTTCCGGATTTTTTATCGGCGGCAGTTCCCTTTTGTCAGACGGACTGTTTGGCAAGTCCCTGATACACGATCATCTCCATGAGCGAGGACAGAATAGCGCCCTTGGTGATCATCTCATAGGCCGCGGCGCCCGTCTCCTTGTCGGCGCCCACCCACAGCGCATATAAAATATACATTCTGTTGTTCCTGTCCGGCTGGATGAAAAGGGTGTATTTTTCATCGTTCAGGCGGACGTCTGTCTCATAGATCGGGCAATAGGGCTTGCTTCGCGCATATTCCTGCAATTCCGTTTTGAATTCCTCGAATTTTTCCGTTTTGAATTGTCTGCTTGTCATGTTTTTTTCCTCCATTCTTTTTATCGGGTGGCTCCCCGCATATTTCGGTCTGTAAAACTCCCTGTTCTCGCTTCCTCCTTTCGCAATCGGCTGTCCTTTGGTGCCTCATATGGACCAAAACGCCATTACCATGGGTCAATCTATTTTTGAACTGAGTCAAAAGAGGCACGATGACCGCCGTCCTCCGGCGCATGCGCTCCACAGGGCGGGAGAGGCATGCCGGGAGAAAAGAGTCATGAGCCTCCTCGAAAAACAAAACGCCGCGCAGGGATAAGAGAGCCTGCGGCTCCCTTTTTGCAATCCCCACGCGGTCAATATCGAAATACAAACCTTTGCGATGGCTCAAATCGGACATCCCGTCATATGTTGACGCACAGATGTTATGAACAGCTCTTGAAAAATCACAAAAAATGTGTTATACTGAATTTGCTGTCCGGGACCCGATTTTTCGGTCGCGTAGGGTGCCTATTTCACCTGATGCGGAGCTTCGGCGGAGGTGCTTGCTCTGCCGAAGTCCGGCGGCTTTTTGTTCTCTCAGAGAACTCCGAACCACGGAACTTAACTTAACATCGGAATCAGGACGCACAGCGTCCTTTTTTGATGCGGCTTGAACGGCCGCATCGACTGTTTGCAGGACGGATGGCAGCTTAACATATGATTTTCTCCATTACGCCGCCCTTCGCAAGCGGCTCGATTTGAGCGGTAAAAACAAAAAATCCGCGTCACAAGCGCATAAAAG
>URZF01000234.1 GCA_900552255.1 uncultured Eubacteriales bacterium
AAAAGAGGCGCCTTATATTTCCTATAAGCCCTATCCATCGCTGAATCGACCGGAAACAGCATGACCTCGGCAGTTAAATGAACGCGCAAAAAAGACAGGGATGATACCCTGCCTTGTATCTTTGTTTTTTTATAATCTTCCAAACAAAACCGTAAAGACCGTTCCGCGCGCAGGACTGCTCTCCGCGC
This sequence comes from uncultured Eubacteriales bacterium, assembly GCA_900552255.1. Classification (GTDB taxonomy): domain Bacteria; phylum Bacillota; class Clostridia; order Oscillospirales; family CAG-272; genus QALR01. The sequence continues at coordinate 189 of URZF01000234.1, forward strand.
TGATCTTACCGCCCATCGCCTCGGCAATATTTTTGGCAATGGAAAGACCGAGTCCGTAGCCGCCGGTGCCCCTCGCCTTATCCGCCCGATAAAACCGCTCGAAAATATGCGGAAGATCCTCCGCCGGTATCGCATCTCCTTCGTTGTGGACCGAAAGCTTTGCCGCCTGCTTAGCCGCGGAAAGGCGCACGATGACATGTCCGCCTTCGGGACTGTATTTGATCGCGTTGTCGATCAAGATATGGATAAGACGGACATAAGATTCCATCTCCGCTTTGATACGGACGTCCGGCGCGATATCGCTTTCGAGCGTTACCTGCCTCTCAAAGGCCACCGGCTCAAATTGCAGGATGACACGCTGGGAAAGCTCGCTGATGTCGAGATCGGAAAGCATAGCCGTTGTCCCCATATCCTCGGATTTGGCAAGCTCCAACATGCGGTCTACAAGTCCCCGCATATACTGCGCCTCCTCCTCGGTGCTCTCGATCCATTTGAGCTGGGATTCCAAAGTCTGCTCCTTGTGCGACATCAAAATGCCCGTGTTGGCAAGGATCACGGTCAAAGGCGTTTTCAGATCGTGCGAGGCGTCGGCCACAAACTGCTTCTGCTGCTGCCATGCCGCCGCAATCGGCTTTATGGCAAAGCCGGCCAAAACATTGCTGACATACAGAAAGATCAAAAGACTGGCAAGACAGGCGGCAACGGAAATCAAAATCGTATTTTTCATGGTGATTTTCAAGGGTTCAAGAGAAGCAAACGCGATCACGGTACCATTCGGGATATTCTTTTTCATATAGATCAGCGCGAAGCTCCGGAGCGTCCCGCTCTGAGCATCGCTGTCCATGACAAGCCCGACCGCACTTGCAAGGACTTCATCCTCCATATCCGCGCCGTTTTCATAACGCTCCGTGATCTCCCCATTCTCATCCACAAGCACGGAAAAGGCGTATACATACGGCAAAGGCATGCCGCCGATTTCCGGCGCGCTGCCGCCGATATGGATTTCGTCCTTTCCTTTGAGAGAAATCACTTGTTCAAGCGAACGCTTGATCTCGTTTTTTTCGGAGCGATACGTCAAAATACAGACCGCCGTAAAAATGAAGATGACCACCACTCCGACCATCAGCATATTGATGAGAATAAATTTATGCTTCAGCTTTTTTAACATTCCGGCACCTCAAGCTTATATCCGACCTTTTTGATGGAAACGATCTCGGTTTTGCAGCCTACATACAGAAGCTTTTTCCGAAGAAACGACACATAAGCCTCGACGTTGTTATCTCCCGCATCGGAATCATATCCCCATATCTTGGTGATCAGCTCATCCTTGGATAAAATCCCCTCCGGCCTCGATAAAAAGAGCTTCATCATCTCCGCTTCCTTATAATTCAGACGGATGCTCCTTGTGGCCGCCGCACAGGAAAGCTCCGCACTCGACTGATTGAAGAGGATATCGGCAAACCGCATCTCGTCCAGCACCACCTCGCCTTTTCTCCGCGACAGCACCCGAACGCGCGCGAGCAGCTCCTCCGGCGAAAAGGGCTTTGTCATATAATCGTCCGCGCCGGCGTCAAGCCCTCTTACCTTATCGGGGACCGTGTCCCGGGCGGTCAGCATCAGCACCGGCGTTCCTATTTTATCCTGCCGCAGGGCGGAAACCACCTCAAAGCCTGTCATATGCGGCATCATGATGTCGAGGATCATGCAGTCGTAGATCCCGCTTTTGGCGTATTCATAGCCCTCCCTGCCGTCCAAAACGACGTCCACCAAATACTTTTGCTCCAAAAGGATCTGCCGCAACGCATCGGCGAGCCTTTTTTCATCTTCTACAATCAATATGCGCATGCCCGTCGCCTTCCTTCCTATGTATTCCCTATTTTATTATACCCGATCTCATCCCCA
>URZF01000235.1 GCA_900552255.1 uncultured Eubacteriales bacterium
GATATTGCTGCATCCCTCCATCCCCATGGTATATGTGTCTCAGGGGATGCCCATCGACAGAGCGGATTTCGTCCTGAAAAACAGAGAAGCGTTTGATGGCTTTGTCGCACAGGCAAGGGAAAACGGCTTGGATTTCAAAAAAGCGAATCTCGTTTACAATAACAGCACCTATGACGTGCTTTCGTCGGAGCTTGACAACGTCAATCGGATCGCGCTGCTCGTGTGCGGCGTCGTTCTCCTCGTCGGCACCGGTGTTCTTATCTTCTTTACCGTTTATCTGTGCAATTCCAGAAAGCAGGAAAGAGCGCTGCTTCGGGCGCTCGGTATGGCTAAGCATAAGATCCATGCCATGCTCACGCTTGAGATCGTGATTTTGCTCGTAACCTCCGCGGGACTCGGTTTCGGTGCGGGACGCCTTGCCGCGGACGGCGTATGCAGCTTTGTCAACGACACGGTGCTGGCGCGTGCTTCTGCCTCCGAGGAGATCCGCCGGCTTGATTCCTCGCTCGATTTTGACAGTACGATGCCGCTCGAACGGAATATGCGGATCGAAATCTCCGTATCGGATACGAAGGTTTCCATGATTGACGTGGACGTCAATTACATAAAGGCGCCGCAGGAGGATGAGCTTGGGATTTCAAGACATACCTATTACGTGGTCGGAGAGACGCTTACCTTTGAAAGCGACCGGGAGCCTATCGGCGTGGTCGGCCTCACCGACATTGGCGCGGTCAAGACGTCGATCTCATATGAGGAGGTCATGGCGCTGCCGAATTATTTTGAAGGCTTTATTTATGCCTATGTCAGCAAAGATTCGCCCTATGTGCCGGACGAGGAAACGGGGAGAAGGCTTCTTTTCCTGACGTCGGACGGGAAAAATTCCTTTGTGTACTTGGCCGGTCAGCAGCTTTCGGAAACGGACAGCATCAGATCGAAATACGTAGTCATTATAGGCACCTATGAAGACAATGAATATTGCTCCGGTGATGATATTCTGATTCGTATGGAGGATTATCATAAGATTTTCTTGAAATTTTCCATAACGGATGAAAGCTTTTATTTTGAACGGATCGGGACGATTGTGAAGAAAGGAGGAGACGATGGCGATTCTTGAGATTACAAATCTCTCATATGATTATATCACCAAGGCGGGACGGGTTCATGCCGTCAAGGATGCGACCGCGTCGTTCGATACGGGCATAGTCTATGCCATTGTCGGACGTTCGGGGAGCGGAAAATCCACCCTGATGTCCCTCATGGCGGGACTTGACGTGCCGAAAGCGGGAAAAATCCTTTATGAGGGCACCGATCTTGCTTCGATCGACCGCGATCGGTACCGCCGTGAGCATGTCGGCATGATTTTTCAGAGCTACTATCTTCTGCCGCAGCTCACCGCGGTGGAGAATGTGGAGCTTGCCTTAGAGCTTTCCAAATATGAGGGGGATCGGCGTGAGCGCGCCATGGAAATGCTGTCCTTGGTTGGGATCGCAAAGGAGCAGTTCCGGAAAAGAAGTCCCGAATTTTCCGGCGGCGAGCAGCAGCGTATCGCGGTAGCACGCGCGATCGCGGCGGATCCGAGCGTCATACTCGCCGACGAGCCGACGGGCAACCTTGACAATGAAAACAGTCTGAACATCGTCGGGATCCTGGGGGATCTGGCGCATCGCTTCGGCAAGTGCGTTATTATCATCACCCATGCCTCGGAGGTTGCCGAGAGAGCGGATATGACCCTGCATATGAACGACGGATATTTATCGGTGTCCGAAAGCGGAACGCGGGAAGCCGGCGGCTGAATTTTAACGGCGGCATTAAGTGGGTATCATAGTGAGGATGAATATGTGATCTTTTAATTCCATAAAGTGGGCAATCAAAGAGCAAGTACACCGATTTGATTGATCGGAAAGCTGTGCAGCTCTGCTATAAGAAAAGCACTTGAATCTTTAAGCTTCAAGTGCTTTTCTATATGAGGCTTTTAGCCGCACCGCTTTTCGTTGTGCAAAAATTTGATTTTTCCCACAGGCTTCCCGTCCGAGTCATAAAGCGTTGAGGCGGCTTTATTTTGATATTCTGCATTTTGCGGATGATCG
>URZF01000236.1 GCA_900552255.1 uncultured Eubacteriales bacterium
GTAGATGTGTACCGAGAACTCGGTTTTACCCAAGACAATTTTTTCAGCAAGGAAGCCGAACAGCCGGTCAAGTACTTTCATGTTTTCCGCACCGTAGCCGAAAAGAGGAATGTTGCAATAGGTTACACTGTCATTCTCGACGGCTTCATAAAGCAAAAATCCTACAATTTTTTCGTCATCTGTTGCCACCACAGCACTTATTTTTCCAGTTGCCGATGAAAATGCCTTTTCATAGTCATTATACGGTAAAACGGGCAAATTTTCATGTGAGCTTGTCTCTCGACTGTATTTTTCGTAAGATAGCTTTGCGAGTCGTGCCATATCAAGCGGATTATTCATAATAGCATTTTTTACTTCTCTAATCTCAATCATTTCCCGTTCTTCCTTTCAAAATGCGTAAAACTCATAAAATTATCCATAAAAATACAAAAAAACAATACCGATATGACACTTACTTTCTATAAATTTCAGCACGCCACCCGTTTTCGGCCTTGGAATCCACTTTGACAAATCCATGGCGCATCATCGCCTCGTCCACTTCCCTCTCCCGCTCGTCGATGATGCCGGAGGCGATGAAATAACCGCCTTCCTTCAAATAAGAGCCGATTTCGGAGGAAAGCCTGATAATGATATCCGCAACAATATTGGCGGTTACAATATCGTATTTTTTATCCTCCGGCAGCGTCACCGCCGAAAGAAGATCGGAAACAAAACAATGGATGTTGCCGCAGCCGTTGCGCGCGGCATTTTCCTTTTCGGTACGCACCGCCACGGGATCGATGTCGCATGCTTCGCATTCCAATGCGCCGAGCTTGGAGGCGCAGACGGCAAGGATTCCGCTGCCGCTTCCGACATCGAGCAGCCGGTCGCCCGGGACAAGATGTTCCTCGAGCAGCTCCGCGCAAAGCCGGGTCGTCTCATGTGTTCCCGTTCCAAACGCCATCCCGGGATCCATGCAAATCACGATTTCTCCGGGCGCGGCCTCATAAGTTTCCCAGCTCGGAACAACGACAAGCGTCTTCCCGATATGAGTCGGCTTGTAGTATTTTTTCCATGCCGTCGACCATTCCTCCTCATCCGTGCCCAAAATCTCAATCCGAGGAGTGATTCCGATGTCCGTAAGCCTTGCGTCGATGTAGGAAACGTATTCGTTTATGTTTTTGTCCTCCGGGACATAAATGCTGCACGCGGCGACGCTCTTATCGCTTTTCAGTATCGACTCGTCGATCAGATCGCCGTAAACCGTTTTGAGCCCCGTTTCAATGTCGCTGTAATCCTCTATCATAACGGAGGCATCCAGCATAGACATGACGGCGCAGACCGTATCCAGCTCCTCCGTTTTGCATGTAACCCTAACCTGCGTCCACGTCATCAGCCTTTATCCTTCCCGAAAATTTTTGAGAAAAATTTTTCCTTCTTGGAGTAATTGGATTTTCCGCAGGCCTCCGCAAATTTGCGAAGCGCATCCTTTTGGGATTCATTCATACCCTTCGGGACCTCAACGGTCACCTTGAAAACAAGATCTCCCTTTCCCTTGCCGTTGATATAGGGGATCCCTTTTCCCTTTATGGTAAAAGTCGTGCCGGTCTGTGTGCCCTCCGGTATCGTATAGGTAGTATCTCCCTCCAACGTCGGGATCCGTATCTCGGCGCCGAGCGCCGCTTCCGGAAACGTGATCGGAATCTCGCAGTAAATATTGAAGCCGTCGCGTGTGAATACGCTGTGCGCGCGCACCTGAACGGCAATGTAAAGATCTCCCGATGGGCCTCCATTCTTCCCGCAGTTGCCCATGCCGCGCAGCGTTATGCGCTGGCCGTTGTCGATTCCGGCGGGAACCGAGACCTCAAGCGTTTTGGAAACGTTTGTGATTCCGGTTCCGCGGCAGGTCTTACAAGGATTTGCAATGGTTTGTCCTGCGCCGCCGCAGGCATCGCAGGTCTTTGTTGTCTGAAATACGCCGAGAGGCGTCCTTTGCTGGACCTTGATCTGGCCGGTGCCGCCGCATTTGGAGCAGACCTTCGGCGACGTCCCCGCCGCACAGCCGGTGCCGCCGCATTCCTGTTCCTC
>URZF01000237.1 GCA_900552255.1 uncultured Eubacteriales bacterium
ACTGCGTGGCGGAACCATACATGGGTAACAGAAAGTTACCGACGACCGTATATTCTCTTTGGGACAGAACGTCGTCCATATCGCTGCCGTCATCAAGAGAAAGAGTGATTTTCGTCCCGATCAGGTCATTGGAATAAACGGAGGCGTTCAACAGACACTCTCCATCGTTTTCCGGCAGCCTTCCCTCAACGAGATACGGGATATTGACGGCGTTTTCCGCGTTGTAAGAAAACGCGCGGCATACGGTCTCGCTGCCGTCTATATCGACAATAAAATCATGATAATAAGAGGGATATACCTCCACTCCTCCCATATCTTTCAAAGCGGCAACATCTCTGTCTGAAAAACCATAAGTGGAGATCAGCCGGAAATCCATCAGACCATATTCATCATAATACCGGTCGGCGCCAAGCCGCATATCGTCGCCGGTCGCAAGAATACCGGCAAAAAAACCGACGCCGATCAGCACGATGGCAAAAATCGCGATAAATCTGCTTTTATTGGAAAAAATCTGACGCATTGCCGATTTCGTAAAGCTTTTCTTCAATTTATCCAACCTCCCGTGACATTTTCCGGATAGCGTTTGACAGACCGGAAGCTGTCTGCCTCCCTTACCACTCGATTTCCTCGATGGAAAGCGGATGCTCGCAGGTGATGATATCCTCCACCTTGCTGCTCTTGATTTTGATCACCCGATCCGCAATCGGCGCGATGGCCGCGTTATGCGTGACGATTACGACGGTCATGCCTTCCTTGCGGCAGGTTTCCTCAAGCAAGGAAAGAATCATTTTCCCCGTTACGTAATCGAGCGCGCCCGTCGGCTCGTCGCAAAGCAGAAGCTTGGGCTTCTTGGCAAGCGCCCTTGCAATGGCGACGCGCTGCTGTTCGCCGCCGGAAAGCTGAGCGGGGAAATTATCGAGCCTTTCGCCGAGCCCGACGCGGGCAAGCATTTCTTCGGCGGGAACCGAGTCGCGGGATATCTGCGTCGCCATCTCCACATTTTCCTTAGCAGTCAAGTTTGGGATCAGATTGTAGAATTGGAACACGAAGCCGATATCAAAACGGCGGTATTCGATCAGCTGCTTATCGTTATATCCGGCGATATCGCAGCCGTCGACGATGATTTTGCCGCTATCACAGGTATCCATGCCGCCGAGCATATTCAAAATCGTGGTTTTCCCGGAGCCGCTTGGCCCCACGATGACGGCGAGCTCGCCCTTTCGGATTTCAAAATCAATGCCGTCCGAGGCCTTGATGGCCACATCTCCCATCTGATAACTTTTCACTACGTTTTCAAGTTTAACAAAGCTCATGGTTTTCTCCTGTGCCGCCTGCGCGGCTTTCTAAAAATCTGTATCATGTATTCGACAAAATTTTGTATATATCCGACGGCTTGTCCGCGATCACGGAAGCGCCGTTCAAGAGAAGAAAGTCTCTCGAACGAAATCCCCATGATACGCTGATACAGGCCATGCCCGCATTTTCGGCGGTTTTGATATCCACGTCGGAATCTCCGATATACACGGCTCTTTCCGGCGCCGACGATATTTTTTTCAGCGCTTCCAATACCGCATCGGGAGCGGGCTTTCTCGCAAAGCCCTCGCGGTCTCCGACACAAAAATCGATCCGGCCGCCGAAATATTTTTCACACAGAACAGAAACGGCGGAATCGATCTTATTGGAGACAACGGCGATTTTGAAGCCTTTCCCCCGCAGATCGTCCAACAGTTTTAAAATCCCGTCATACGGCTTTGTCTTATTTTCACAGCCAACGGCATAATGGCGCTTAAAGGATTCCAGCGCTCGCGATTTCTCTTCCTCGGACGTTCCCTCCGGCACGGAACGGTCGATGAGCTTTACAATTCCGTTTCCAACAAAGCTTTTGACCTCCGAAACGGTGCGGCATGCGAATCCTTCTTCGGACAGCGCGAGATTCACGCAGTCCGCAAGATCGTCGATCGTGTCGAGCAGAGTCCCGTCAAGATCGAATACGACCGCGTCATACTT
>URZF01000238.1 GCA_900552255.1 uncultured Eubacteriales bacterium
CTTTTCACTGCTGGAGAGCGTATCCGTCCTGCCGTGCAGGACGTGCTCGATGTTGCGGGAAAAAAAGTAGAACGCATACGGAATTTTTTCCACCGAACGCAGTCCCGAAAGAGCTTCTGCCGCACAGGTTTTCATTTCATTGCGGGCGCGCATGGATTCGTCGGAAAGCGTCACGATCTTGTCGGCAGCATAATGCGCCCGCTCATCTCCGCCATGAAAAACGCGCGTCGGCGGGATAAACGCGCCGTCCGTGTCGATGACATGCACGATTTGAATCAGATCGGATTTTTTCAGCCGGTATCTTTGAAGGAATCCGTTTACCGGACGCATCACGGTCCTTGCGGCGTTTTCCGCCGTAATGCGGTAGCGATAACAGAGATCCCCGCCCAATACCGCGAAGCGCACGTCCGCCGTCTCCACAAGGCGCGACATCACAAGACCGAGCGAGGTGCTGTCCGTCGAGCCCTCCACAAGAAACAGCAAAATCTTTTTTTCAGGATTTTCCATCGCCGCACCTCCCCGCAAGCCGGAACGCGCGGGCGATCTCGAGGGGATTGGTATAGCCGTACAGCTCCTCCTTCTGCCCGCCGACGCTGATGCTGCGGATATACCGATCGCGAAGATTGCCGCCGCCCGACCTGTCAAGCCGGATATAACGATTCTCCGGATTGGTCGTCGTAAATACGATGTTTTTCGGATCGATCATCTCGAGCGGACGAAGGTTATGCGACGTAAAAATCAGCTGTCCCCTGCCGCTTTCCTCCAAAATCCTGAGGATCTCACCGAGCAAATATTCATAAATGCCCGCATCAAACTCGTCTACGGCGACACAAACCGACGCATCGTTATACATGGCGATCAGAATGCTGAGAATGGAAATCAGCTTTTTGATCCCCTCCGACTCATATTTGAGCGGGATCCGGTTTTCTCCCCGCACGGAAAGGATCTCAAAGCGCATGCCGTCCCGTCCGTCCGGCGTCATCTGTCCGCCGTATTCCCGGATTTCGAGCTTCATATCCGGAATCAGAACGCCCAACACACAGTTCAGCGATTCCACGGAAATTTTCACGATTTTATACGTATCGGACGGCTGCACGGACGGCTCCGTGAGGGAAAGCAGCATTTCGTCCGGCGTTTTGTCATCGCCGTCAAAATGCAGGGCAAGCGGCAGCGATGCCTCGAGCGCGATGGTTCCCGAATGGTCGGAGCTTATGACAAAAAGCCCCTGTGCCGCATAAGAGGACAAGGCGGAAAAAATATTTTCAAAAGCCTCGCCGCTTTCCGCATCCTTACGGCAGCAGCCGGAAAAAATCGGCGCCGTCTCCGCCGAAAACAGGAAGGAGGAGGCATTCCGGATGCAAAGCTTTCTCGCCACCGCAAGCTCGACCGCCGCCTCCGGCAAGGAGGCGAGAACCTCATTCCACCGGGAGATCGGAGACAAAAATCGCCCTTCCGCATTCGCGTCATACTCTATGAGCCGCTTTGCCGGCGAAAGCTTTCCCTCCAAAATCATTCGGCGGGAAAGCCGTTCGCGGGCGACGTAAGCGCCATGAGACGCCCGGTGCAGCGTAAATTCATAGGACACGGCAAATCCTGTGTCCTGCGATCCGAGATAAAAGGAAAGCGCACACACGGCTTCCTCCGCGTTTTTCGCGATGTAGTCCCCCGCATCGGACGGCAGCGCATGTCCGGTGAGAAGCTGCTTCGCAAAATACAGCGCGTCGATCACCGTCGTCTTGCCCGAGCCGTTCTGTCCGTATATACCGAGGATCTCCGAGCGGTCGCCGGAAAAATCGCGGCAGGCGGCGCCCGGCATCTCCAGCTTTCCGTGCGCCACATTTTTAAAATTCCAAAGCTCAGCCGACATGAGCCTTATGATATCATATTTCACAATGGATCCCTCTCTTTTATTTGATTTTTACACCGTCTTTTATTTCATTATACAATCCCAAGCCTCTTTTGTAAAGAAAAAACAGAGCCTTCCTCTCTTGTTTATTTCCGCCTCC